>JAFAZU010000267.1 GCA_019239585.1 Acidobacteriaceae bacterium | reverse complement strand
AACCCGGTCGCTGCATTCCATCAGTATGCGTGTTTTGAGGATAGTAGCGCGCTGAGTGTGCAACAGCCAGTAGTACCATCGACGTTCCATCAGTTCCGGAATCACAGTGATGATGCGGCGGTCCGGGTTGTCCGCTGCAAGCTGGTTAACATATTGAACAATGGGAGTGACTACGAAACGATAAGGCGAGGAAATTCTTACCAGTTCAGGGATGGGCAGGCGCGACCGCGCGGCCGGTTGTTCCACATACTCCTTCCAGCGATCACAGAAGTCATTGGGTTGATTCTCTTCAGCAACATGTACGACCTTGATATCGGGCGACAGCACCATCGCTACGCGAAGGGCCTGTTTGTTTACGCGCGTCCAGCCTTGTATTGTGACCACAAGAATTGGCGGAGATTGGCGATCCGCATCGAGTGGCGTCTTAATTTCGATTTCACGTCGAATTTTGACATAGTGCTTATGTACGCCGTACATAAGAGCAATGAGCGAAGGAATGGCAACGAGGGTAACCCAGGCGCCTTCAGAAAACTTAGCGGCAATCACAATCAGCACTGTGATGCCTGTGGCAATTGCGCCCAATAAATTAATAAGCATGTTCCGGCGCGCGCCCGGTCCTCCCTCGCGCTTCCAGTGGGCCACCATGCCGGCCTGGGACATGGTAAAGGAAAGAATCGCCCCGACTGCAAATAAAGGAATCAGCCGGTCTGTAATCCCGCCGAAGCCAATCAGCAATGCGGCAGTAATCAGGGCAAGCACACAGATACCTTCCGAGTAGACCAGTCGTCGCCCGCGATTTGCAAAAGCTGTCGGCAGATATCCGTCTTCCGCCACAAAACGACAAACTCGCGGGAAATCTGCAAAGGCGGTATTCGCCGAGAGGGTTAATAACAACAGAATCGAAGCAATCGATACATAATAGAACCAGCCACGGCCCACCACCGCGCCCAGCAGTATGGAGAGAACGCTTTGATAATTGTTGCCATTCGGATCAGTAGCAACAATTCCGTAAGCTTTCACCAGGTATGCAATCCCGGCCAGCATAAGGCCGAGGGCGGCAATAATAATGCCCAATGTGCGACGCGCATTTTTCACTCGGTCTTCACGGAATGCTCCCACTCCATTGCTAACCGCTTCCACGCCGGTCAGCGCCGTACAGCCGCTAGCGTATGATTTCAACAGAAGCCACAAACTGACAACTCCCGCTGCTGCATGGGAAAGGGGAGGGCTGACGACCGGCGTAGGATGTCCACCGCTTCCAATAGCTTTTGCAATGCCGATCACCAGCGCAATTCCCATGCACGCGAGAAACAGATAAGTCGGCGTCATAAAAATTGCACCCGTTTCTCGTACCCCGCGCAAATTCACCACTGTCAAAATCAGGAGTGAAATCAAGCAAAGCGCCAGTGTATGAGGGTGCAAGGAAGGCGCTGCCGATGTCAGCGCGCCGATACCGGCGGAGATGCCCACCGCCGCATCCAGCGCATAATCAATCAGCAGAGCAGCGCCGGCGAGTAAACCCGAAAACGTTCCCAAATTCTGGCGCGCGACGATGTAAGAACCGCCACCGGAAGGATAAGCGGCGATAGTTTGCCGGTACGAAAAGTAAACGACCGCGAGCAGAACAATGATACAGGCGCTCAACGGAAGAATGTAGTGAAGCCCGGCCACTCCCAATGGGATGAGTAAAGTGAGCGCGGCTTCGGGACCATATGCGGCGGAACCAAGCGCATCCAGTCCGAATATTGGAATGCCCTTGGCCGGGCCAATCTGCTCGGCGCGTTCTTCCGAAGAAGGAAGTGGCCTGCCTAAAACAACGTCTAAAACTGACATAGGACCGTAATAAAGCTCAAGCGAATAGGACACATAGTAAACTCATGATCCCACCTTTCTTAACAAAGCATCTATTAGGGAATATAGAACTGTCACCGAAATGCCCTTCAAAGATATCGACAACTATGGAATGATCGGAGACTGCCGCTCCGCCGCGCTCGTCAGCAGCGAAGGTTCCATCGATTGGTGCTGCCTGCCGCGCTTCGACTCTCCGAGTGTCTTCGCCAAAATATTAGATGACGAAAAGGGCGGTTTCTTTCGCGTCTGGGCCACGGTGGAAGGCCGTTTCAAGCAAATGTACCTGCCCGATTCGAACGTCCTGATGACGCGTTTTCTCAGCCCGGACGGCGTCGGCGAAGTGATCGATTTCATGCCCTGGTACAAGGGTAAAGGCGGCATGCAGGCTATTATCCGAATCGCCCGCTGCGTGCGCGGTTCCGTCAACTTCCGTCTTCAATGCGTTCCGGCCTTTGACTACGCCCGTGAGTGTCATCAACTCACGTTACAGGAAACTGGCGCGGTTTTTACCGGTTCCGCGTTGAAATTGGTTTTGCATGCTGACGTGCCCTTACATGAATGCGAGCGTGGAGGCGTCTCGGCGGAGTTTCAATTAAAGGAGAACGAACGGAAGGGTTTCGTTCTCGAAGTGGAGCGAGACGGAAATCCTCAGATTCCCGCTGACCTCGAAAAGTACGTCGTAGACTGTCTGTTTCAAAACTTGGGTTATTGGCGGGATTGGGCCGGTCAATGCACTTACACAGGACGATGGCGTGAAATGGTGATGCGCTCGGCCCTGATGCTGAAGCTTCTGACCTATGATCCGACCGGGGCTATCATCGCGGCGCCTACCTGCAGTCTGCCCGAAACGATAGGCGGTATTCGTAACTGGGATTACCGCTATGTCTGGATTCGTGATGCCGCCTTTTCCGTATACGCGCTCCTGCGCCTTGGCTACTACGACGAAGCTACGCGCTTTATGGAATGGCTACAGGAACGAGCCAAGGAAAAACAGGACGTAGGGCCGCTTCAGGTTATGTACCGTGTGGATGGCTCCTCCGACCTGAGGGAATCAACGCTCGATCATTTGTCCGGTTACCGCTGTTCCTCTCCCGTCCGCGTCGGAAACTGCGCCAGCGAGCAGTTACAGTTGGACATTTACGGAGAAATGATCGACTCCATTTATCTCTTTAACAAATACGTCGAGCCGGTCTCCTATGATTTCTGGAGTTGTTTGCGGGATATGGCTTATTGGATCTGCGACAACTGGCAGAAGCCCGACCACAGCATTTGGGAAGGGCGCAACGAACCGGAGCAGTACACGTATTCTAAAGTGCAGTGCTGGGTCGCGCTCGACCGCATTCTCCGTATAGCGTTGAAGCGCAATCTGCCGATTGATCTTTCCCGCATCCGGGGCGAAAGCCAGAAAATTTATGAGACCGTAATGCGGGAAGGCTGGAACGGCAAGAACTTTACTCGCACTCTGGGCGGAGATTCACTGGACGCCACCAGCCTTTTGTTCACTCTTATGCTCTTCATATCGCCGCTGGATTCCCGTATGAAGTCAACTGTTGACGGCATCATGAACGAGTTAGTCTCCGACAGTTTGGTGTACCGTTATCCGCCGGGCCGGGATGACACGGATGGCCTCACTGGTTCGGAGGGAACCTTCAGCATGTGTACCTTTTGGCTGGTGGAAGTGCTGGCGCGTTCCGGACGGTTGAGAGAGTCGCGATTCATCTTTGAAAAGATGATGACCTACGCCAATCACCTGGGTCTTTATGCGGAAGAAATAGGCCCATGCGGCGAAGCGCTCGGCAACTTTCCGCAAGCCTTCACGCACTTGGCCCTGATCAGCTCCGCTATGACTCTGGACAAGCAACTCAATGCGAAGCGCCATCCATGAAGAGAAATGGTTCCGTCGCATACAGTAGAATAAATAAAAGCGTTTGGTCCTGTCAGAAAGGACTGGCAAAGCGGGAGTAACTCAATGGTAGAGTCACAGCCTTCCAAGCTGTTGGTTGCGAGTTCGATTCTCGTCTCCCGCTCCATGTTTTCAACAGCTTGAGATCTTCCAAGTTTCACGCCGTTACTCCAATTGCTCCGTTTTCTTGTTCCTAACTTAAGGGCTGTTATGTCTGGAGTTTTGATCGAAGTGTGGTATAACTAACGATCATTGAATATTTCTCTGGAAGGGAAAGCTTGCTCTTTTTATGCCCATTCGACTCAGCGGTCTGATAAATCTGACTGGCAGCTATTGCAGTCTCATTTAAAGGCTGTTGCTGAACGGGCAGAACGCAACGCTTCCTGCTTTGGAGCTGGCCCAATCGCTCGATTGACCGGGTTACTGCACGACCTTGGCAAGTATACGCAGGAGTTTCAACTGCGGTTAAGCGGTGAGTTCCCGCAGCGCATGGATCATGCCACGTGGGGCGCACGCGTTGCCTGCGAACGGTACAAACCGCTGGGCCATC
>JAFAZU010000214.1 GCA_019239585.1 Acidobacteriaceae bacterium | reverse complement strand
TCCCAGGAGTACTTGCAATTGTGTTGTATCCGGCTGCGGTAGGAGCAAAAATCAAACCCCCATTTCCAGCCTGGCCTATTGGGTTGTACTCATAATCAGTGAAGAAGAACAGCTTGTTTTTGCGAATCGGACCGCCAAAGGTTCCACCAAACCGGTTATTATCATAACGCGGATGCAAAGGCGTATTACTAACAGCTGCTAGATTATCTGCAGCATTCAAATTCCGGTTCTGAAAGTATTCATATAAAGTGCCGTGGAATTGATTGGTCCCACTTCTCACAACCTGATTGAACTGTCCGCCCGAGGAATGCCCAAAGTCGGGCGAGAACTGATTCGTCAAAAGAGTAAACTCAGCCACCGCATCGTTCGGGATGGTTACAAGCGGCCCCGTAACAGCTCCACTATTATTGTCCAGTCCTTCAACAGTAAAGTTATTATTGCGAGGACGCTGGCCGCCAACCGATGGACCCGTGCCTAGACCAATACCGCCGCTCGTCGCAACACCAGGAGCAAGCAGCGAAAGATTAATCACGCCAGCGCCCGTGCTGGTGGTCGGCACATCCGCAATTTGCCTCGATTCAAATGTGCTCTGAAGCTGGGCCGTTGTGGTATCAATCGCAACCGCCGACTCCGTTACATTCACGCTGGTTGAGGACGTTCCAATCTGCAAAGTAGCATTCGCCGTCACAGTCTGATTCAACGGCACATTGACGTTATTGACGACAACCTTGCTGAAACCGGGAGCATTGACCGTAACCGTATAAGTGCCAACCGGCAGATTCTCGATGCGATAGTTGCCCGCCGAAGTTGCGGTAGCAGTGGACTCAACACCGGTTTCCTGATTTTTTGCCGTTACTGTTGCGCCCGGCACCGTCGCGCCAGTCTGATCATAAACCGTGCCAGTAATATTTCCGCTCGTGGATTGCGCGAAACTTAATACCGAAAGTAAGCTGGCAAGAATAACCAGCAGGGCTGCTTGCGTAAAACGCGTCCATTTCGGAAGCAGCGCGAAATAGTGAATCTTAAAACCTTCTAACATCACACGCTTTGGAGCAATTTTGAAGCCATAATCATTGTTCTAGTGCAATCAGTCGGTTACGAACGCCGCACCCAAATCAATTCTGATTGTGGAATGACAGGAAACCCACTCTTCTATTTAACGGAATTGTATGAGCGGATCGGCCCAGGTAATCTAAAGGTCATGCAAGGCGTGTTGCCCCGGCTCGAAGTCGAAGACCGGATTGTAATGCACAAAGATCCGCAGGAAGCGCGGCAATGTTTTGACGAGCTGGTCGCCGCCAACCCGGATCTTCGCATTGAACTTCAGGGAGACGGAACCATTATCGTTATGGCGCCAGCCGGTGGTGAAAGTGATTATCAGAACTCGGAAGTCGTTATACAACTAGGCAACTGGGCGAAGGCAGATGGCCGGGGCAAAGCGTTTGGAGGAACATTGGGCTGCAATCTGCCGGATGGATCAACGCTCTCACCTGATGCAGCCTGGATTCCGAATCATATGTTGAATGCTCTTCCCAAAGCTGCGCGACGAAAGTATCTCCCCCTTGTACCGCCCTTTGTCGTGGAAGTGAAGTCACCGAGCGACAGCAAAAAAGAACTGCGGGCAAAATGCCGCCAATGGATCGCTAACGGCGCTGAGCTGGTCTGGTTCATTAACGGAGATGACCGGACCGTTTGGGAATACTTCGGCGACACGGAGCAGTTAATCGAAGACGCGGAAACCTTAAACGGGAAGGGTCCAATACAAGGTTTTGTACTGGACCTCCGTCCGATTTGGGAGGGATTGTAACCCAAGTGCTGCTGCAAACAAGTTTCACGTAGAATGAACTCATGCAAGCTGTGACCGATGAGTCAGCTGGGATCGACGACTTAGCCCTCGCCGACGTTCCCCGCAAAGTCTGGACTCGCGAGGAGGCGCATGCGCTGGTCGATCTGGGATTCCCGAACGCCGAGAAGTGGGAGCTGATTGATGGAGAACTAATCGACAAGATGGGAAAGAATCGTCCGCACGTAATTTGGCAGGGAATCGTTTACGAGTGGCTGCTGGGCGTGTTCGGAAGTGGAAGGGTGGAATCGGAAGCTCCTTCTGACGTGGCGACCGAGGATAATGCGCATAACGAGCCGGAAGCGGATCTGAAGGTACTGAGACGACCTTCGAAAGAATACGCCTCCAACCCGCAGCCGGAGGACATTCTCTTGTTAGTGGAAATCTCCGATTCAACGCTCCGATTCGATCTCAGCAAAAAAGCGAGGCTCTACGCGCGGGCGGCAATCATGGAGTACTGGGTGTTGGACATTCCCGGAAAGCGATTGGTGGTTCATCGAGAACCAAAAGAAGGGCGATACCGGAGCGTCGTCGCTTACGAGGCCCAGGAGGAAGTTGCGCCGTTAGCTGCGCCCGAAGCGCGATTCTGCCTGGAACGACTTTGAAGAGTAGACCCGGTAAATCAGCAAGGCTGCAGTTTTGAGTAAAGCCGCAGCCTTTAGCCGCTGAAATGAATTACCGTGCGGCCAGCAGCGCCCGCAGATGACGCGCACGCTCCGGCGACCGCAACTGACGCAGCGCCTTCGCTTCAATCTGGCGAATTCGCTCGCGGGTGACATCGAACTCCTGGCCGATCTCTTCGAGCGTGTGCTCGCGCTCGCACCCGATGCCGAAACGAAGCCGGATGACCTTTTCCTCTTTCGGCGAAAGAGTTTTCAAGATGTTCGCCGTTTCATCACGGACATTCGAATCAATCACCGCGTCGACCGGAGAACCAACCCAGCGATCCTCAATCAAATCGCCCAAAGCCGATTCACCGTCCCGGCCCACCGGTGTTTCCAGAGACACCGGATCGCGCGAAATCGTCTTCAGCTTCTGGACTTTTTCAACCGGAATATCCATGCGGCGGCTGATCTCGTCATTGGTCGGCACGCGCCCCAACTCCTTTTCCAGCTCGCGAGTGGCCCGCAGGAACTTATTCATGCTCTCGTTCATATGAACGGGAATACGAATGGTGCGAGACTGGTCAGCAATAGCGCGTGTAATCGCCTGCCGAATCCACCAAGTAGCGTAGGTCGAAAACTTGTAACCGCGACGGTACTCGAACTTGTCGGCAGCGCGCATCAGGCCGATGTTGCCTTCCTGAATCAAATCGAGCAGGTGCAGACCGCGATTGACATACTTTTTCGCCACCGAAACCACTAAGCGAAGGTTAGCTTCCACCAAATCTTTCTTAGCCCGTTCGGCTTCGGATTCGCCGTGCCGGATGATCTGCAGACTGCTCTGCAGTTCGGGCAGGCCCGCTTCCGCTTCCGTTTCCTTCCTTTTCAGGTCGCGGCGCAGTTCCTTTACCCGCAACTGCGCTTGCGGAGTATTTTTCGCCTCCAGCTTCTTGATCTCGCCATCGAGCAGCGCCATTTCTTCCACGGTCGCTTCGATATGGCGTACAAACTCTTTCCATCGGGCCAGATTGAACGGAATCGCGCGCAGCGCCTGCGACAGCTCTACTTTCACGCGAGCCACTTTGCCTGTCCACTTCTTGCGCAGTTTCTTATTGGCGGCAGGCACAATCGCAGCTTTGTCAACTGTTTGCTGCAGCTTTTTGTAAGCCGCCAGGTAGCTCATGAACAACTCGGCAATTTCAGTGCGACGCTTGAGATCCGCTGCGCTGCCTTCTTCGATATCGGCAGGGCCAAGATCCACGTAGCTGTCGATATCCTCCGCTCCACGGCGGATCAGTTCGGCAAACTCCGCTACGACAATCTGAATCAGCGGCGAGCGGCTGATTGCCTTCTGCATCCGCAGCTTGCCCCGCTCCATCTTGCGGGCCAGCGTCACCTCGCCCTCGCGGGTAAGCAGCGGCACCGAACCCATTTCGCGCAAATACACGCGTACCGGGTCGTCGGTATAAATCGACTCCTCAACCTGCTGAGCCCCGTGAAACTCTTCATCCTGAACTTCCTCAGGATGAAAGAAATTGGCGTCTTCATCGAACGGCAACCCAATGGGTTCACGTCCCTCAGCTAAATATTGATCCTCGAATTGATCCACTTACCTACTTACCTCTCCTCAAACA
>JAFAZU010000150.1 GCA_019239585.1 Acidobacteriaceae bacterium | reverse complement strand
ATGGGCGCCGGAACAGTGTTCTGCATCAGTTCAAAAATAGCTAGACGCAGGATATTACGGTCCACCACTGCCATACGCTCCAGCCGCCAATGTTCTGCTTTCGCTTGAATTTGTCTGTCGATCTCCGGCGCTTTCTCCACTGTGCCGCGTACCAGTTCTTCCATAAAGTGATCGGGCTTTAATTTGTCCTCACTTTCTTCGGAGTACAAAGTGTTGTAATAGTTCGAGATCGCTTGATCAACCGGCTCTCCCCGCATGTCCCATTCAAACAGAACTTGCAGGGCCCGTTTCCTTGATCTGTGCCGCGCAGCCATAACTAACGAGCTTCCTTCAGAGTCTTCAGCAAATTAGCGAGTTCAATCGCGACCTCGGCGGCTTCTGCGCCTTTGTTGCCGCTTTTTCCTCCGGCGCGGTCCATTGCTTGTTGCATGTTGTCGGTCGTCAGCACCCCGAAAGCAATCGGGACGCCAGTTTCGAGGCTTACCTGATTCAATCCGTCTGTTGCGCCGCCTGCCACATAATCAAAGTGCGGCGTGTCTCCCCGGATCACAGCGCCCAGCGCCACAATTGCGTCACAGCGCGGCGCTATTGCCTTTGCCGCAATCGCCAGTTCCCAAGCTCCAGGCACTTTGATAAAAGTGATATTTTCCTGCTGGCAGCCGTGCTTTTCGAGAACTTGGAGAGCGCCGTTCGCTAATTGCTCCGTGATGAATTCATTGAAACGGCTTACCAGCACGCCAATGCGCAGATGGGCAGCGTCCAGCGATCCTTGATAGGTCTGATAAGGCATGAAATGGAGGCAGAGCGCGGGAGCGGCGCTTCTTATGGGATAATTCGGTTTACCCCTCAGTTTACCTCATTAATCATGGACCCCCGTTTTATCCGCAATTTCTCTATCATTGCGCACATTGATCACGGGAAATCCACGCTTGCGGACCGCTTGCTCGAATACACCGGCGCGCTTTCTCAGCGCGAAATGATGGATCAGGTTCTCGACAGCATGGACCTGGAACGCGAACGCGGCATTACCATCAAAGCTCATGCCGTTCGCCTCGAATATAAGGCGCAGGATGGCAACACTTATGAGCTGAACCTGATCGACACGCCTGGACACGTGGATTTCACGTACGAAGTTTCGCGCAGCCTGCAGGCTTGTGAAGGCACGCTGCTGGTAGTGGATGCGTCGCAGGGCGTGGAGGCGCAGACGCTTGCCAATACGTATCTCGCAATCAACCACAATCTTGAGATCATTCCCGTTATCAATAAGATTGATCTGCCTTCCGCCGAACCGGAACGAATCAGAGAGCAAATCGAGCAGGTAATTGGTCTCGATGCCAGCGACGCGATCCTTGCTAGCGCGAAAAATGGCATTGGCATTCAGGAAGTCCTCGAAGCCGTTGTGCAGCGGGTGCCACCGCCGAAAGGCGATCCCAATGCGCCGCTGCGCGCTCTGATTTTCGATTCGTGGTTTGATCCGTATCGTGGCGTGATTATTCTCACCCGTATCGTGGACGGTACTGTGCGCAAGGGCCAGAAGATTCGCCTGTGGTCCAACGGTAGCGTTTACGAAGTCGAAGGGCTGGGCTTCCAATCCCCCAAGCCTGTTCCCTGCGATGAGTTAACGGCCGGCGAGGCGGGCTTTCTGTTCGCCAATATTAAAACGGTTTCCGATGCGCAGATTGGGGATACTATCACCGACGACGCTAACCCTGCTACGGAAGCGCTGCCCGGCTTCCAGGAGATCAAGCCGATGGTGTTCGCCGGACTTTATCCGGTCGAGTCGCACGAACATGGCTTGTTGCGGGATGCGCTCGAAAAGCTGCGGCTGAACGACAGCGCCTTCAACTTCGAGCCGGAAAATTCAGTGGCGCTCGGCTTTGGTTTTCGCTGCGGATTTTTAGGTCTTCTGCACCTGGAGATTGTGCAGGAGCGTTTGGAGCGCGAGTTTGAAATTGATTTGATTACCACGGCTCCGGGCGTCCGTTATCGCATAACGACTACCAACGGGGATATGCTGGAAGTCGATAATCCGCAAAAGTTTCCGGAGCCTTCTTCCATTCAGCAGACGGAGGAGCCGATTATTGACGCAACGGTGATTACGCGCGAAGAGTATATCGGAGAAATTCTGAAGCTGCTCGAAGAAAAGCGCGGCGTGCAAAAGAAATTTGAGTATATCGGCACCGGGCGCGTTCTCCTTTTGTATGAGCTTCCGCTGAACGAGATCGTTCTGGACTTTTACGACCGTTTGAAATCGGCTTCACGGGGTTACGCATCGCTCGATTATCATTTGTCGGGTTACCGCGTTTCGCCAATGGTGAAGCTGGATGTGCTGGTGGCAGGAGAGCCGGTCGATGCGCTGTCGATGATTGTGCATCGTGATTTCGCGTATGAGCGTGGCAAGGTTCTGATTGAGCGCCTACGTAAACTGATTCCCCGCCAGATGTTTGAGGTGGCGCTGCAGGCCGCTATCGGAAATAAAATTATTGCGCGGGAAACCATCTCCGCAATGCGTAAGAATGTTCTGGCAAAGTGCTATGGCGGCGACATTACGCGTAAACGCAAGCTGCTGGAGAAGCAAAAGGAAGGCAAGCGGCGCATGAAGCGCGTGGGCCGTGTGGAGATTCCGCAGGAAGCATTCTTGGCAGTGCTAAAGGTGGGGAGCGAGTCGGGGGAGTAGCTCTCCGACGTGCTAGTTGCTTTCAACTATAGCGGAATATTGCCATGCTTCTTACGGGGCATCGTGTCGGTTTTGTTGGCCAGCATCCGGAGAGCGCGGATCACTTTGCCTCTTGTCTCATGCGGCTCAATAACGTCGTCCACATAACCTCGTTCGGCAGCTACAAAAGGGTTGGCGAAGCGGTTGCGGTATTCGTCAATTCTGGCTTGGCGGGTCGCTTGGGGGTCTTCGGCTGATTGCAGTTCGCGCCGATACAAAATATTGACTGCGCCTTCCGGTCCCATGACGGCGATCTCGGCAGTTGGGTAGGCAAAATTGATGTCAGTTCGCAGGTGCTTCGAACCCATGACGCAGTAAGCTCCGCCGTATGCTTTACGGGTAATGACGGTGATCTTCGGCACAGTTGCTTCTGCGTAAGCATAGAGAAGCTTTGCGCCGTGACGAATGATACCGCCGAACTCCTGTGCGGTTCCGGGGAGAAAGCCGGGAACATCCTCAAAGGTCAAAATGGGAATCTGGAAGGCATCACAGAAGCGCACAAAGCGCGCGCCCTTTGTGGAGGAATTAATGTCGAGGCACCCCGCTAAATGCGCCGGTTGATTGGCGACGATGCCCACTGATTCCCCACCTATATGGGCAAACCCGACTACAATATTCAGGGCGAAGTGTTCTGCCACTTCCAGAAAATAGCCGTCGTCTACGATACGCCTAATGACGTCCTTAATGTCGTAGGGCTTATTGGATTCGCTGGGAATCAGCGTGTCCAAGTCCTTGTCGGCCCGGCCTTCCGGATCTTTTGTCTCCTCCCGTGGAGCGCCATCCAGGTTATTCTGCGGAAGAAAGCGCAGGAGGTCGCGAATTTGCTGCAAGCAATCCTCATCGTTTGCAGCTAAAAACTGCGCCACGCCGCTGGTTGCATTATGGGTCATTGCGCCGCCCAGCTCTTCCTTGGTCACGTTCTCATGCGTCACGGTTTTGATGACATCGGGTCCGGTGACAAACATATGACTGGTGCGATCCACCATGAAAACAAAATCCGTGAGCGCGGGGGAGTACACGGCCCCTCCCGCGCATGGCCCCATGATGGCTGAAATCTGCGGCACTACTCCGCTTGCCAGCGTGTTGCGAAGAAAGATATCGGCGTAACCTGCCAATGAAACGACGCCCTCCTGAATACGCGCGCCCCCGGAGTCATTCAAGCCGATAATGGGCGCGCCTGTTTTCATCGCCAGATCCATCAGCTTTACGATCTTCTGCGCATTCGCTTCCGAAAGCGAGCCGCCGAACACGGTAAAGTCCTGCGCGAAAACGAAAACTTGACGGTCGTGGATCAGACCATGCCCCGTAACAAAGCCATCGCCATCGAAGACGTTGTGCTGCATGCCAAAGTTATGGCTGCGGTGCCGGACCAACTTGTCAAGTTCCTCAAATGATCCCTCATCCAGCAGCAAGTCAATACGTTCGCGCGCGGATAGCTTGCCCTCACGGTGCTGCTTTTCCTTGCGCTCTGCGCCTCCGCCCTCTTCCGCTCCGGCATGGCGTTTTTTCAATTCTTCAAATCGGTCTGTAATCATATAAAAACAGCGTCCCGCATGTCAGATGGTAATATGACCGATCCGTGCGGACTCGTCCTTGGTACGGCGGGCCACATCGATCACGGTAAAACTTCACTAGTTCAGGCCCTCACGGGAATCGATACGGACCGGCTCGCGGAAGAAAAGCGGCGCGGCATTTCCATTGACCTGGGGTTTGCTTACCTAACTCTGCCGGATGGGTGCCGCATCAGTTTTATCGATGTGCCCGGCCATGAGCGATTTATTAAAAACATGCTGGCGGGCGTGGGCGGAATTCAGGCTGTTCTCCTGATTGTGGCTGCCGATGAAGGTGTGAAACCGCAAACGCGCGAGCACTTTGAAATTTGCCGCCTGCTTGGTGTCCATCGAGGAATGATTGCTCTTACCAAGGCAGATCTGGCCAGCAGTGAGCAGTTGGCCACAACCCGACTGGCGGTTGAGGAGTTGTGTGCCGGCTCGTTTTTGAGCGGGCAGCCCATTATTCCGGTCAGTTCAAGAACGGGCGAGGGATTACAAGAGTTGCGCCATGCACTGTCGAACCTTGCCCGGCAAACTTCGCGTCGAAGCAGCGAGGGTCTGCCACGGCTTCCCATCGACCGCAGTTTTGCAATCAAAGGATTCGGTACGGTCGTTACCGGCACGCTCTGGAGCGGCGAGCTCCGTGTGGGCGATAGCGTTTACCTTTATCCCGAAAAACGGGAAGCGCGTATTCGCGGACTTCAGGTACACGGAAAGCCTGTTGAAGCGGCGCGGGCCGGCGAGCGCACAGCCGTCAACCTGACCGGTGTTGAGCATTCTGAGATCCAGCGTGGATTTGTTTTAACGCATCGCGACGAGCTGACATCTACTTCGCTTTTCGATGCTTCCGT
>JAFAZU010000095.1 GCA_019239585.1 Acidobacteriaceae bacterium | reverse complement strand
CCAAGAGTGGTGCTCCAGCGGCCCATTGCCAGATAGTGCGCATCAGTAGCGTTGGGACGCAGAAGAGGGCGGTACAGATCGTAAGTCCAAACCGTGGCAAAGGCGCTAATGTTGCCTGCCATACCGGACATAAAACCCGCAATCAAGGCCGTGATGCCAAGCCCCAGCAATCCAGGCGGCGCGTACCGGACGAGCAGCAAGGGAAGAACTTCGTTGTAAGTGTGTTGAGAAGGACCGGCTGTTGCTTCCGGCAGAAGGCCCAAGCCCGCGTTTTCAGCCGTGAGAACCGCAACGCCAATCAGTCCCGGCAGAATTACAATAAACGGCACTAAAATTTTGAAGAAAGCGCCGATAATCGGCGCTAACTGAGCCGATCGCAGGTCCTTGGCGGCAATCACTCGCTGAACAACCAGGAAGTCGGTAGTCCAGTAGCCAAAAGATCCCACAAACCCCAGACCAAAGACGATGCCGGTCCAATGAATGCCCATCGGATTGTCTCCAAAGTGGTTGATCGTTGTCCAGAGATGAAGAAATCCACTGGGCACAGACGCGTTTTGCAGAATGCGCTGACGCAGCCCCGCAAAGCCTCCGCACTCGGCAAGGCCCAGAATGGGAACAACCAGCGCCCCCAGCCAGATCAGCATAAATTGCAACACCTCGTTAAAAATAGCCGAGGTGAGGCCGCCTAACGTGACGTAAACGGCAATGGTAGCCGACGACACCCAGATCGAAAACGTCAGATTCCATCCCAGTACCACCTGCATCACTTTTGCCATCGCAAACATGTTGATTCCGGACACAAGGATCGTCATGCCGGCAAAAGAAAGCGCGCTCAGCGCCCGCGTGGACTCGCCAAAACGCAGCTTAAGATATCCAGGCACTGAGTGAGTTTTCGAGATGTAATAAAACGGCATCATGACCAGTGCTAAAAAGATCATGGCCGGGATCGCGCCGATCCAGTACCAGTGCGTCGCCAGCACGCCGTACTCATAAGCGCCCGCTGCCCATCCCATCAGTTCCAGTGCGCCCATATTAGCCGCAACAAAGCTGAGCCCGGCGATCCAAGCCGTCATTTCCCGCCCGGCGACAAAGAAATCCTCGCCGGTTTGCACCCTGCGCTTCAGAAGAACGCCCAGAAGCACGACCGCGGCGAAATAAAGAACGATAACGGCAAGATCAACGGGCGAAAGCGAGGCTAAGGTTTGCGTCAGATGGGAGGGCGTCAACGCACCTCGCTATAGATCACAGGATTTAAGGGAGAGTTCAGCACATCGCCGACCGCAACGCCCGGGCACCACCGTTCACGGTCATTTTTCTGGTCTTTGTTCTTCGGCTCTAATAATCGAATATCCTGATCCACGTAGATGATCGTCATCACCTCGCGTGGACGATCCGTTGCATTAGCTCCGGCGCGATGAAAGGTCCAACCGGAATGAAAACTGACTTCGCCTAGCTCAAATGGATCCTCGTGAATGGGGTAAGATTTCAGGCTTCGCTGCAGTTTGCGCTCGCTTTCATCGCTGATCTCCAGGTCGCGGCCTGTTTCAATGCGAAAGCTGCCGGGCGCAAAGGCAAGCGGCCCCATTTCGAGCGGAGTATCTTGCAACGGAATCCAAGTAGTAACGGTTTTGTCCGAGCTGACCGGCCAGTAATACTGATCGGCGTGCCACGGCGTAATGCCTCCGCCCGCTTCTTTGTAAAGCGCCTGGTCATGGTACATCCGGACACCCCGGCAGCCCATCAGCTCAGCAGCAATGCGAGCCAAGCGTTTGCCCATTACGAATTGTTTTACCTCCTCGCTTTTTGTCCATAAATTCATAATTTGCAGAAACGCTTTCTCATACACCGTGCGCTGCTCCATGGGCAGGTGAAGCGTGTTCAGCTCCTGCACCTTCTGCGAAATAATCTGCCGGTAATGTTCAATCACTTCGGGAGACAACACTCTCTTGAGCTTGACGTAACCGTTCGCGCGATAGAATTCAATCTGTTCGGCGCTGAGCGGGTAAGGAGAATCGATGTCAAATTGAGGCATGGATTGTGGATGATCTCTATTTATTATTTCCCTGACTTCCTGCGTGTCAAGCCTATCACCTTTCAACTATGACGTTTTCCCGCAGAAGCTTTTTTCTTTGCTTTCTTTCCGCTCTCGTTCTCTTCAAAGCAGAGGCGCAAGATTCTCCGTTCCGCCCTCCTGCCGTGCCCTTGATCGTTCACGATCCTTATTTCAGCATTTGGTCCATGACTGACCACCTCGCTGATGAATCAACCCGCCACTGGACAGGAACACCGCACCCGCTGAACTGCTTGCTACGTATCGACAGCAAGACTTACCGGATCATGGGCAAGACCGCCATTCCCATTCCATCGCTTCCGCAAACCGGTCTTCGCGTCTATCCAACGCGATCAGTTTATGAGTTTGCAGGAGAGGGCGTGCGCTTAACGATGACGTTTCTAAGTCCATTGCTGGCAGACCGCCCCGAACTCCTGGCGCGCCCTGTCTCATACATCACTTGGCGCGCTACAGCAGTTGATGGCAAAGAGCATCAGCTATCGGTGTACCTGGATGCAGGCGCCGAAATCGCCGTCAACACTCAAGACCAAGCGGTGACATGGGCCCGGCTCCAATGGGGCGATTTACAAGCGGTTCGCCTGGGTTCTCAAGCGCAACCGATCCTAGCGAAGGCGGGCGACGACCTGCGCATTAACTGGGGCAACTTGTATCTGGCAGCGTCTGGTCCGCACGTGAGCTATGTCATTGCCAATCGTGAAGGAGCGCAGGAGACGTTCACGCAAAGCGGTTCGCTTCCCCTTCAGGACTCCGTTGAAGATCCATTGTTTCTTCACCAATCAAGATCCGGCTCTCCCGCCCTAATTTGCCAAATCGACTTGGGTCGCGTGACGACTCAACCCGTTTCCCAGTTCATCATGCTTGGATATGACGATCTCTTCTCGGTTGAACTGTTTCACCAGTCCTTGCAACCGTATTGGCGCAAGCAGTTCAAGGACTTCGCATCGCTCCTCTCTGCCGCTGCTACAGATCACGGCAGGCTCGAAACGGAAAGCGAGCAGATCGATGAAGCTTTGTGGAAACGCGCTGTCGCTTCCGGCGGTGAAGAGTACGCGCAAATCGTTTCGCTTGCCTATCGCCAAACCCTGGGCGGCATGAAGTTAGCAATGTTACCGGACGGCTCTCCCGTGCTGTTTCCCAAGGAGAACTTCAGTAATGGCTGCATCAGCACCGTGGACGTCATTTACCCGAGCGCTCCCTTTTTCCTGCTGCTCAACCCGGACTTGCTCGCCGCTCAACTGCGGCCTGTCTTCGACTACGCTCGAATGAGCCGCTGGCGATTTCCGTTCGCGCCTCACGACTTGGGCACTTATCCGCAAGCGAATGGGCAAGTCTATGGAGGCCGTGAGGAATCAGAAAAGGATCAAATGCCGGTCGAGGAAACCGGCAATATGCTTATCATGACGGCGGCTCTGGTGCAGGCAACCGGAAAAACCGAAATGGCAGACCGGTACTGGGATCTGTTAACCCGCTGGGCCGAGTACCTCCAGCAGGAAGGCTTTGACCCGGCGAACCAGTTGGCAACTAACGACATGGCAGGACATCTGGAACACAACACCGACTTATCGATCAAAGCCATTCTGGGCCTGGGCGCTTATTCCGAGCTGTGCCGCCGCACTAAACGAACTGGCGAGGCGGAGCATTACTTGAATACGGCCAAGCAATACGCGGAAACCTGGATCACCAAAGCCAATGACGGAGACCATTTCCGGTTAGCTTTTGATCGCCCCGGGACCTGGAGCCAGAAACATAATTTGATTTGGGACAAGATTCTCGGCCTGCACCTTTTCCCTGATCGCGTTGCCGAAACGGAACTTTCTTTTTATCAATTGAAGCTCAATCCCTTTGGGCTGCCCTTCGACAGCCGGACCAATCAATCACTCATTGACTGGACGATCTGGAGCGCCAGCCTGGCTTCTTCCCGCAACGGGTTTGAAACTTTCGTCCGGCCCATCTACCGCTTCCTGAACGAAACGCCGAATCGCGTTCCTATGACGGACTGGTATCTGACAGAATCGGGGAAACAGGTACAATACTCGCCGGATCGGGGCTTTCAGGCAAGAACAGTGGTAGGCGGGGTCTTTAGCAGAATGTTGGTAGAAGAAGGCCGAGGCACCCCTGCGCCGCGTTCTAAGTAACCGGGACGATTTCGAATTGATGCGCTTTCGGCTGTCCTACCTCATGGCGCTTTTGAACAACGGCCTGTTCTAAATTGTCAGCTGCTTGCATTGCTGGTTCCGTTTGCGGCAGGTTGTAGCCTGTTAACGGAACTTGAATGGTACGCCATCGCTGATTGTGGATATCGCAATGCGAGACCGTCAGATCATAAACTTGCTTTGCCTGTTTCGCCATAGGCGTATCCAGAATGGCGAGATTTACGCCGCGCCCCAATTCATCATTGTTGAACGTGCTCACTATGTTGCCATCAATTTTCAAACTGTAAACGCCGTTTTTCAGGCCCGTGACCTTCAACGGTTCGTTATTCAAATCTTCCGCAACGTTCGAGCTTCTCATCACCAGCGCCATGGGTCCGGTTCCCCACATCCCCTGCCATTCCTTGAAGGGCAACGGAAGGGCCTCATCAGTCTCGTTCCAACTGACCGTGTTGCCGCTTGACAGGTTGGAAACACTGGCGTGTTCCGTCGATATTACTTTTGCTTTGCCCGCAGAAGCATCGATAGTCACAGCCGCCACGACCGATCTTGCATTCCATGACTTCAACAACTGTTCCGCCATAATTAAATGCCCGGAAAAGCCAGGGTGTACACGATCCGGAACGATCTTTTGTGCCTCCTCCGGCGAAAGTTCATTCGCTTTGCGAAGGGTCTGCACGACTCCCGTATTCAGGTCCGCCACATTCAAGCCAGCTTCCTTGCCGTAGTTGCTAATCCACTTCCCAAAACTAATCAGCACCTCGTTGTAGCCGCCCGGGAAAGTGGGCGCTCTGGTGACATCATCATATGGAGAAGGCTGAATTGCCGTAATCCGAATTCCCGGAAGGTCTGATTTCACAATGTCAACAATATGCTTATAACCTATGAAGAAGGTTTTGTCCGTCTCTTCTGTTTCCGCCCGGTAAAGCCCGTCATTCATTCCCAGCATGATCGTCATCACAGTCGGCTTATAAGGGAGCACGTCACGATGCAGTCGAACGTCAATCGGACCGCCACCGCCGCCGCTCACCTTATCGCCACCCCATCCCGAATGCACAAACGCAACATCGAGATTCGGGTACCGGGTCACGACATAGGTTTCCGTAATCACCGTGTACAAACGCTGATCCGTGATGCTGTCACCGTAGAACACCACGCGGTCACCGTTTTTCAGGTAAAACGAATCAGCGCTGAAGGCTGAACAGGCAATGACAAAAAGGGGGCAGAGTCTCTGGAAGAAGCGTCTCATTTTAGCCGTTTCTTATTGTATGCGTTACTCCGTTTGGTGAAGGGCGTAGAATACTAGCTGCTGATGCATTCCACTTCTCGCCGTCGCATGATACAGCAGTTGACCGCCAGCGTCGCGGCAACCGCGTTTCCCATCTTCGGGCAGAACCCGCCGCCGGAAAGCCATCATTCTCCGCAGCCTGTTACCAAACAAGCTGCCGAAGCGTATCGCTATCTTTACTTCCGCCCGGAACAGCTCGGCACTTTGGAAGCATTAACCGAAACAATTATTCCGGCAGATGAGCATTCACCGGGCGCAAAGGAGGCCCGCGTCGCCGAATATATTGACACAATGGTGGCGGACGCTCCCGAATCAGTCAAACGCCAGTGGGACATAGGATTGGTGTTGATCAACAACATGGCGCAGAACAGCTTCGGCAAACCCTATGGTGAATGTTCCGAGTTGGAGCAGATCGCAGTCCTGAGCGAATTTGCCGGGGATGAAGGCGGTCGCGACACGCCGGAAGAAAAGTTTTTTCTCCTGCTTAAGCGCGCTGCCATCGACGGATACTATACTTCGAAAATTGGCATTTATCAGGATTTGCAGTACCAGGGCAACGTCGCTCTTCCTGAATTTCCAGGCTGTGGAGAAAAGGGACTTCTCTAAACATGGCAACCTCGCAGGAGATGTACGATGTTTGCGTAATCGGCTCCGGTCCGGCGGGCGGAGTCTTATCGAAAGAGCTGGCTGAAGCGGGCGCGAAGGTCGTGCTCATCGAAGCCGGACGAACCGCGAAATTCAAGGACTTTCATTTTCACTCTCAACCCTATGACTTTCCCAAGCGCGTCCGGCCTCAGCCCGGTTACTTCAAAGAAGTAACGGAATCGATCCATTACGACAACAGCGATGCC
>JAFAZU010000353.1 GCA_019239585.1 Acidobacteriaceae bacterium | reverse complement strand
TTCCGGCACGAGTGCAGCCTTGATACTTGGCTGATGCAGATTGCAGTAAATCTTGTTCGCGATTATTCCAGAAATCGCCGGCTCCAATTTTGGAAGCGCACGCAGGTTCTGGCAAAGCCGGTACAGGGCGTTCAAGACTGGCTTTCTAGCGGTCAACACTCCCCGGAAGCGGCGGCACTTTTGAAAGAAGAAGTCCAGGCGATTTGGAGCGCGGCGGATCACCTGCCCCAAAAGCAACGGACGGTATTTTTGCTGCGATTTGTGGAAGATATGGATTTGCTGGAAATCGCCGCAGCTACCGGTATGAAAGAGGGCACGGTGAAGACGCATCTTTTCCGGGCTTTGCAGACAGTCAGGGAGAGAATGGGAGGGAGGGCATGAGCACGCATTTAACGCCTCAACAAATTTCTGAGTGGATTCTCGGCGACCGTAGGCGGGAGGCGGAACTTCATGTTCGTGCCTGTTCTCTTTGTCAGGCGGAACTCAATCAATTCGAAATTTCTCTCAAGGAGTTTAGGAGTTCAGTGCGGCAGTGGAGCGAGGGACAGCTTTCTGCCTACTTCCCACCTCAAGTGAAACGGAATCCGGCACGACCGTGGATGGTGGGACTTGGCTGGGCGATGGCGATAATCATCCTGTGCCTTTTTGTTGGCCGTCTTAGCGATCGCTCTGGACCGCAACTACAAACAGCGGCTACGACTGCCGCAGATGCTGCTTTGCTGACACAAATTGATTACGAAGTATCAAGAACCGTGCCGGACTCCATGCAACCATTAACGCAACTCGTTTCATGGGACGCAAGCTCATCAACCTCGACCGGCGGTGCCCACGCTTCCGAAAGTCGGACACAATAGGCTGGTAATGATGAACGGGTTACGACGATTCTCCGGGCTCGTGCTAGCTATAGCAGTGATACTCGGAACCCAGCTACTTATCAAAGCTTCTGAATTGCCGCAAAGTCCCGATAATCAGATGGGAGAGGGTCCGGGCCGAGGCGGTCCGCCTCCACCGCCTATGCAGCCTAATCATGGACCGATGGACCGCGCCATGCATGTAGGACCTCCGGGTAAATGGTGGAGTGATCCTCGATTTATTCAAATGCTGGGGTTGACACCGGATCAGCAGAAAAGAATGGATGATGTTTTCAATCAAAGTCGATTAAAGCTGATTGACTTAAGCGCTTCTCTACAGAAAGAAGAGGCCCTTCTGGAACCGCTGCTGGCGGCCGACCGGCCGGACGAACCCAAAATCCTGTTGCAAATTGACCGTGTGGCCCAGGCAAGGGCTGAGCTGGAAAAAGCCAATGCCCGAATGCTGTTGGGGCTTCGCGGCGTACTCACGGCCGAGCAATGGAAACGCCTGCAAGCAGATGCGCCGCGAGGAGGGCATCGGCCCCCGTCTCGTTTTTGACGAGTTACAGCAGCGCTTCCAAGGGGTAACGCGATCCGGGCCGCAGCAGTGGCCTGAATAAGTCACCGATTCGTTCTACGCGGGGTGGCACGCTATCGACAGTAAATTCTGATGCCGTTACGCCGGTTTCGAGTTCTTCCCAGCTTACGGGAGTAGAAACAGTGGCTTGGGGGTTTGCGCGGAGGGAATAAGGGGACGAAAAGGTTCGTCCTCCCGCGTTTTGGTTATAACCAATCAGCACTCGTCCTGGAAGCCGTTTACTGATGATGTGGGCAGAGGTCAACAGAGCCGAATGCTCCTTAGCCATCGTATCGGCAACCTTCTTGGCAGTTCGCCAGACTTCTCTTTGATAAGGCTTGCGATAGATCGGCACGTAAATGTGAATGCCGCGTGATCCGGACGTTTTAGCGTACGCGTTAACATTTTTCTTCTGAAGAATGTGGTTGATGAGAAGAGCTGCTTCCCGCACTTGCGAAAATTCAGCCGGAAAGATTGGGTCGAGGTTGAAATACACATAATCCGGCCGGTGTATATCGTCGCAGCGAACAGGCCATTGACAAAAATCGATACAGCCCAAATTGACGATCCAGAGCAGGGAGGCGAGATCCTGAACCATAGGGAATTCAAGAATAATTCCGGGGGAGCGCACCACGGGGCAAAATTTCAGCCATTGGGGATGGTAAGCCGGGATTTTTTTAACCAAAATGGCTTTCCCGTCGGCGCCGTCCGGATATTTTTTTACCGTTAAACCACGATCTCTTAAGTGAGGAAGCAGAACGTCCGATACTGCCGCATAATAAATCAACACATCGCGTTTCGTTTTGTTGAGCTGCGGCCAGAAAAGCTTTTGCAAATTCGTGAAGGTCAGCGTCTTTTGACCGCACTTAACCTCGCAAGTTTCAGCATCCTGCGGAATATTTAATGCGGTGGCCATAATAATGACCCCAACATAAGCGCCGTCTAAACAGGTACGGGGTCACGCGTTAGTCTCCCGTCCACTGTCCGCATAATGTGGCGCTCATTTGCATTCTGCAGCTCAGGCGGTAGCAACTGGTCAGGGAAGCCCTGGTAACAAACGGGCCGAGCAAACCGGTAGATAGCGGCCGTTCCCACAGACGTGAACTTTGTATCCGTTGTGGCCGGGTAAGGCCCGCCGTGATGCATGGCATAACTGACCTCTACTCCAGTAGGGAAACCGTTCACAATCAGACGCCCAGCCATGCGACTGAGCTTGTCAATCAGCGAACGATAATTGTCCAACTCCTCCGGCAACGCTTGAAGAGTCGCGGTGAGACTCCCTTCCATCTTTTCGGCGGCGGCCGAGAACTCAGCATCCGATCGGCAAAGAACCAGCACCGTAGCCGGGCCAAAAGCTTCTTCGTGCAAGGTATGGTTCTGGGACCAGCTATCAAAGCTGGTGATAAACAAAGCCGGTTGCCCTTCCGACCGCGATTCATCACCTTTCTGTTGTGAGAAAACAACCTGCACGCCATTCATTCGCGCAAATTGTTGCACCTTTTCTGTGTATCCTTTGCGGATAGCAGGGTTGAGCATGGTACCCGGCGAGGCGTTTTGGAACAATTGCTCTAAAGTCGCGCGGAAAGGATCGAAAGCGGGGTCTTCGCGAACGAAAACAAGGCCGGGGTTTGTACAGAACTGACCCGTGCCAAGAGTAACCGACTTGAACAGTCCGTCGGCAATCCCAGCGCCTTTCGATTGCAGCGCTCCGGGCAGGATGAACACCGGATTGACGCTGCCCATTTCCGCATAGACCGGAATCGGGTCGGGCCGTTTCGCAGCAGCGTCGAAAAGAGCGCGTCCAGCCCGCAAGGAGCCTGTAAATCCTACTGCCTTTGTGCCGGGATGACTGACCAGAGCTAAGCTGATGCTCGGATCGGTGCTTTGCAGTAAAGCAAATGCGCCAGGGTGCATCGACTTTGCTTTAAGCGCTTTGACAAGGGCGTGCCCTACCAGTTCGGAAGTGCCGGGGTGAGCCGGATGCGCTTTCACGACGACCGGATTGCGAGCGGCTAAAGCAGAAACGGTATCGCCGCCCGCGACAGAGAAGGCCAACGGAAAGTTGCTGGCGCCAAAGACAGCGACCGGGCCGATGGGCTGCAGCATGCGCCGGATATCCGGCCTGGGCAGCGGTTTGCGTTCGGGCAGCGCGGTATCGATCCGGGCATCGACCCAAGAGCCTTCGCGTACAACGTCAGCAAAGAGTTTGATTTGGTTCAGCGTCCGGTCTCGTTCTCCCTTCAGACGCGCCGGATCAAGGGCTGTTTCCTGCGCCGCGCGATCAATCAGGGCATCGCCTAACGCCGCGATTTCGTCACGCATCCCTCCCAACAACTCCGCTATTTCTTCGCTCCTTGCGCTCCTGAGCTGTTCGGCTGCTTCGCTCGCAAGGTCCAGAGCTTTGTTCACTTCTTCCGGGGTTGCTTCGTGAAAAGGGGGCTCAAGCGCGACTCCTTCCCGTGGGTCAAATCCCTTGAACGTCTTTTCTCCGGCGGCGACCGGTTCTCCACCGATTAGATTTTTTCCGTGAAGGCGCATGGCAAGTTCTTTCAGGGTAGCGGATGCTGACATATTCTCCTCAAGGGTATTAAATAGCCGGAAGCAAAGATGTACTACGCACCCGCAGCTCTCCGCCTCATTTCTGATTTTGCGGTTGAAACATCAGCGCTGGTCGGCAAAAGCTCATCAATACGGGTCATTTCCAGCATTTTTTTCAGATTCGAGCTGACGTTGGTAAGGCGAATCGGGCACTTCCTTTGGGCTGTCAAAGTATAAACGACGGTCAATTCACCTAAGCCGGAGCTATCGGTTACGCTGATGCCTGCCATTTGGAGGATGACCCCTGAAAGTCTATTGCTATTCAGGACCTGCCGCGTGGTTTCCCGTAAGGTGCTTAAGGTAGGGCCAAGAGTCAAAGATCCTGTCAACTCAAGGATTGCGAAACTATCTTCCACGCGCGATATAACAGTCAGCGGCAAACTATCTCCTATGAGGTTTATACAACAGTGTCATTATCCTCTGCATTCACAACAATTCACTATTATCCGAGCAGATAACGCGAAGTGCTCGGAAAACTCCCTTATGTAAATTGCTTTTAATTAAAGTAACTGAAGTAACGAGCGGTTAAAGCCTTTTGGCTGATTGGCAAGTGAAATGCAATAGTGATCGTGCGCGTTCCGAAAAGGTGTTTGTCGCTTCGGAGGTAGGCCAGCACCAGGGCGGAACGCGCAGTTCATAAGGTCAAAATCGCTCAACAGCGCATTCCAACCGTGAATGCGCTGTTCCTTTTAATAGGTAGGTATTTTTGCCTGCTTATAGGGCGGCGTCACATAAGCGGCCACAGGGCTTTCATTGCCATTCTTGTCGACCGCTCTTACGCCCAGCACCACTTCATCAATGTTGATGTTCGGCAGCGTATATGTGAGGACATTGCCGACAAAGATTTCCCGCTCCCAAAGCGGCGAGGTGGTTTTACGCATCACCACGGTATAGCCGGCAAGGTCCTCTTCCGGCTTAGGATTTGACCAACTCATAACGGCGTCGTAACCTTTTTCGCCGACGCCGCGGCTCAGAGGCGAAGCAAAGGAACGTCCCTCCGTCGGCGGAGGCGCTTTGATTTCGGGCATACTAGGCGCTAAGGCAAGAGAAGCAACCGCAGCCGCATTGGCCTTTGCTACAAAGGTTGCATAGGCTGGAGAGGTATTGGCGTAGGTGTCTGTTGCAGTGTGCTGGTTGGAGAAG
>JAFAZU010000499.1 GCA_019239585.1 Acidobacteriaceae bacterium | reverse complement strand
CTTCAACCAGCAATTTGTCACGTTGATTCGCGCCGGACTGCCTATTCTGCAAGGCTTAGACTTGTTAGCCGACCGCCTCACTGACGAAAAGCTGGGCCGGCACATCCAGGCCGTGCGCGACGAGGTCCGAACCGGAACCGTTCTTTCCGACGCCTTCGCTCACCAGAATGTTTTTCCCGCTATTTACATTTCATCCGTCTTGGCCGGTGAAAAAAGCGGCGCCCTTGTGGAAGTGCTGGACCGCTTTATCACTTATCAGCGGCTCACCCTGGCCCTGCGGAAAAAGCTGCTGGCCTCGCTTATCTATCCTGCTGTTCTAATTTTTTTGGTAATCTGCCTGATTGTTTTCCTGGTCACGTATGTGGTGCCCAACTTCGCCTCGCTCTATAACAGCATGGGCGCAACCTTGCCGCTTGCAACCACGGTTCTGATTGCTGTCGGCACTACCGCGCGAAGCTATGTGCTGGGCGTTTTCGGGCTATTAATACTGGCAATCGGTGCAGCGTACCTGTGGTCGAGGCGTCCCGCTTCCCAGGAAACGCTGGACCGCATCAAATTAAAGATGCCGTTATTCGGCGAGATTTGGACCAAGTACCAGGTAGCTCAGCTGTCGCGCGTGTTGGGAACCTTGCTGGTCGGCGGTATCCCTTTGGTGCAGGCGATGGAAACCGCCGGACGCTCCCTGGGCAGCGTGCTACTGCGCAAGATTCTCGATAACGCGGCGTTGCTTGTGCGGGAAGGCAAGCCGCTTTCTTCCTCCCTGGCGAAAACCGGGATTGTTCCCGAACTGGCCGTCGACATGATGGAGGTAGGCGAATCTACCGGTGCATTGCCACAAATGCTGAGCAGCGTCGCGGAATTTTATGAGGAAGATGTGTCAACCCGTATGACCGCGTTGCTCTCTTTAATCGAACCAGTCATCATGATCTTTATGGGTGTCTTCGTAGCCTTTGTGCTAGTGGCCCTATACTTGCCTATCTTTTCTCTCGCGGACACCATCAGGTAACTTTTATGGCAACAGCAGACATAGTCAAACCCATCGACATCAACCGTGAAACCGATCAGGCGCGGGCCATCGCACGCCGCTACTGCTGCGACTTCGTGGATCTAAAAACGGCTAAAATCGACCACGAACTGTTTCGCACTGTGCCGGTGGATTTGATGTTTCGGTATCACTTCGTCCCGTTGCAAGCGTATAACGGAACCCTGGAAATTGCCCTTTCCGACCCACGGCAAATCGTCTCTATTGATGAATTAGCGGTTCTTCTTTCCAAGAAGCTCAAGATCAAGGTCGCTACCTATTCGCAAATTACGGACCTGCTCAAAAAAACCGAGCAATCCCAGCGCGTCCTCGAAGAGGTCACCGAAGGGTTCACGCTCGACGTCGTGGGCGACGATGAAGGCGCGGATGAAAACCTTTCCATCGACCGGCTGACCTCGGATGAAAACAACATCGCGCCCGTTATCAAGCTGGTAGACACGACCATCTTTAACGCTCTGGAGCGCCGCGCCAGTGACATCCATATCGAAACCCGCGACCACGAACTTGCCATCAAGTACCGTATCGACGGCGTGCTGCAATACGCCATGAGTCCGATTGCCAAGGAATGGTACTCCGCCGTTATCTCGCGCATTAAGGTTATGAGCGAGTTGGATATTGCTGAACGCCGCGTGCCGCAGGACGGGCGCTTCCGCGTGCGCTATAAAGGACGCCTCATCGACTTCCGTGTCTCTATCATGCCGACGATCCACGGCGAAGATGCCGTGCTTCGCGTCCTCGACAAGGAGTCCATGAGCGAGAAGTTTTCGAAACTCACTCTGGACGTAGTCGGCTTCGCGGACAGCGACATCAATAAATTCCGCCGTTATATTAAGGAACCGTACGGCGTGGTGCTGGTTACCGGCCCTACCGGATCGGGTAAAACCACTACGCTTTACGCGGCCCTGAGCGAAATCAAAAACGACGAAGACAAGATCATCACCATCGAGGACCCGGTCGAGTATCAGATCAAAGGCATCACGCAAATTCCGGTCAACGAGAAAAAAGGCCTAACCTTTGCGCGCGGCCTGCGCTCCATTTTGCGTCATGACCCGGATAAGATCCTGGTCGGCGAAATCCGTGACCAGGAAACAGCGCAAATCGCCATTAATGC
>JAFAZU010000386.1 GCA_019239585.1 Acidobacteriaceae bacterium | reverse complement strand
CATTGCTCCTTATGTGTTCGTGGTCGGTTTCGTGCTGCTGATTGCCTTCGGCGTGCATGCGATCGTGGCATACACCAGCCATGGGGAAAGCATAGCGGCGAATTCACCGGAGCAGCTGCGGCTCACGCAAACAACGGATGAGATCTTAAAGGGCCAACAGGCGCCGACAAAAGACGCGCCTCTCTTCCCCGCACTGGCGCAAATGGCTCACAGTTACTGGCAAAGCCTCCATTGGCAGGAAAAGGGGCAAAAGATGCAGATCACGCCGGTAACCTGGATCTGGCCGTGGCAGGAGTACCCAAAAAATCGCCTATGGATCAGCGGGTTGTGGCATTTATTGTTCCTATGTCTGGCAGCTACGCTGCTGCTGTCCTGGCGGGTGGATATCAATGATTTCTCACTCCATCATTTCTATAAAAATCGACTGGTGCGATGTTATCTGGGTGCATCGAACCTGCATCGCAATCCGAACCCATTCACTGGTTTTGATGAAAAGGACGACCGTGATCTGGCGCTGTTCAGGCCGTCATCGCGCGTTCCGTACTGTGGGCCATTCCCGATTATCAACGCCACCCTCAATGTGAGCAGCGGCGGTAATCTGGCATGGCAGGAGCGAAAAGCCGCCTCCTACGTATTTACTCCGCTGTACTCGGGCTATAACAACGAGTGCGGCAACCAAAAAGAGCGTTTGGCGGACGACGCGGAAGATCAGGCTTCCGATATGCTGGCATACCGGCGAACAACCGAGTGCGCTTACAGCGGAGGAATTAATATCGGGACCGCTGTCGCCATATCCGGCGCTGCCGGTAACCCGAACAGCGGATACCATACTTCCATGCCGGTCGCGTTTTTGATGACGGTGTTCAATGTGCGCCTGGGATGGTGGTTGGGAAACCCCAAGTACAAGCGTGCTTCACAAAGATCAAGTCCCTATTTCGGTCTCCTGTATACAGGACAGGAGCTGTTTGGATTAACAAACGCGAACAGCGCATCTGTCAATTTATCTGATGGCGGCCATTTCGAAAATATGGGCATCTACGAGCTGGTAAGACGCCGCTGCCGCTACATTATCTGCTGTGACGGCGAACAGGACGATCAGTTTACGTTTGGCGGCTTAGCTAACGCGATCCGAAAATGCCGGACGGATTTTGGAGTAGAGATCGATATTGATCTGCACCATTTGGAGCCGAAAGACAATTTTAGTCAAGTACACTGCGCGGTGGGCAAGATTTATTACCCGGAACGCAAGCGAGATGATTATGGCTACCTGCTGTATATCAAGTCATCTCTGACGGGCGATGAGCCTTCGGACGTGCTTGAGTACCACGCGCGCTATCCGCAATTTCCGCACCAGACAACCGGTGATCAGTGGTTTGATGAGTCACAGTTTGAAAGCTATCGCCGCTTGGGGCTTCACATGGGAGATGCAATTTTGGCAAGCGTGGGTGTGGGAATCAGGGAGACAGAGGAATTTTTCCGGCAACTTGAGCAGATCTGGCACCCGCCGCAACCGGCCGTGGCAAAGTACTCGGCAAATCACGCAAAAACGTATGCCGATCTCATGAATGCGGTCCGAGCCGACGATGAATTGGCGTTTCTGGATGGAGAACTGCTTAACGGTTGGACGGAACTTTTTCCGGTCGGCAGCGATACGTCCGCGCTGCGGCGAACCCGCTACCATTGCGACGCGCTGATTCAACTCATGCAGCAAGTGTTTCATGACTTGAACCTGGAAGATGCGCGGGCGTGGGATGATCCGCATGTTTCCGGGTGGATCACAATTTTCAAATACTGGGTACAACAAAACCACATCCGTGAAACTTGGAGTATTACGCAAGGTACCTACTCGCCCCGGTTTCGGGAATTCTATAACAAGGTTTACGAAATATCCCGGAACAAAGAAGCTAAATTATCGGTAGCGGGCTAGTTTGAATTGCCGCTCTTAAGATCTATCTTGGAGCTTTCATGATAACGAGGAGATTGGGCCGAAGATGATGGCGCGGCTTGCCAAAGCTGTTCATTTTGATCGGGATGACCTTTAAGGGAGATCTTCAAAACCTTACGATTCAGAGTAATATGAATGGATCTAGCACTGGCCCTAGATTGATTGTCGTGTGCGGCTTGCCGGGCTCCGGTAAGACCACACTTGCTAAGGTGCTGGAAAGCAAGCTTCGTGCAGTTCGTCTTTCTCCCGACGAATGGATGAATGCTCTTTCGCTAGACCTTTATGATGAGGACAAACGCGGGAAGATCGAAGCTTTACAGTGGAAGTTCGCTCAACAACTCCTCGCGCTTAGCCTTATCGTCATCATCGAATGGGGCACCTGGGGTAGGTCCGAGCGGGATGCTTTGCGGCTCAGAGCCCGCGTTCTGGGCGCTGGGGTTGAGCTGCATTATCTGTCTGCATCAGCGGATGTCTTATTTGAAAGGGTTCAACGTCGGGACACAGAACACCCGCCCATAGAACGAGACACCGTCTCGCGCTGGTTCGAAATGTTCCAAGCGCCGACGTCCGAGGAGATGGCCCTCTTCGATGAGCCTTTAGTAACAGGCCTGGCCTCCGGTTCTAGCTGACCCACCACCAAATCACCTTGGGCATTGACAACGCCTATGCACACGTGTTCCAATCGAGCTACATTTTAAACACAGCTTTAACTTGAAGAAGTCGAAAGGGGTATTACGGGTGCGGAAATTCGCTTACGCATGTCTGTTGATC
>JAFAZU010000104.1 GCA_019239585.1 Acidobacteriaceae bacterium | reverse complement strand
GCAAACGCCGGTTCACACAAACTTTTCGGGGCGCTGGCGCATGGACAAAGAGAAGAGCGATTTCGCAAACTTCACCATGCCGGATATTCTGGTTCGCGTCATCGATCAACATGATCCGACGATGAACGTACACACCGTTCAAACCAATGGACAGAAGACATCGACTGTGGATGCCACTTACATGACCGACGGCTCGGTTGCCAGCAACATCATCAACAATCGCGATGCCACCAGCAAAGCCTTTTGGGATGGCAAAGTTTTGGTCATCAGGACCAATATGAAAACGGCCAAAAACGAGGATGAGGAGATTGAAGACCGTTACGAATTATCGGACGACGGGCAAATTCTGATCACCACAAGTCACGTAACGACTGATAAGGGCGAGGTCACGATGAAGATGGTTTGTGTAAAGGAAAAAAGTTCCCCGCCTGCTTAATGCTTTGTAGCCTCTTGCGCCCAGATCGTCGGATCTCTCCTTGCCAGCGTGTTCCTAAATCAAACGCCTCCTCGAATACATCCTCGTATTGCCAAGTCATAGTTGAAACGCGCGGCGTACAATTCCCGTGCCTTGCGAACTTCTTCTACAATTTCATCTTTGTACCTCATGCCAGTTCTCCTAAGATGTGGCTTCTTTCTGATAACGTGTTGCTGGATGCGATCAGGAAAATCAACAGTGCTATCCGAGCAGGTGGCAAACTGCCATTGTTGTAGCTCTGTAAATGGACTTGCCTTTGTTTTCGACCGTTACCAGCACATCCGCCTTAGCCAAAACCGCTGCGGCCACATGCAGACTATCCATCGGCCCGATGCCGTCCTGTGAGGAGATGCTGAGAGCCCTCTGGAAGATTAATGGCAAGTCATCGAAAGATTGGGCATGGTCAAAATAAAGCCGATACAGAGCTAACTCTAATTCACGCCGCCCAAAACGCGCCTTCGGTACCGTTTCGAGATACACGAACGGGCTGGTCAAGAACACGTGCGTAGGATCAGTCAGGAGTTGAACCGCTGCCTCTCTGAAAGGCGATTCACCCCGTGCGGCGGCAATCAGAACTCCGCTGTCAGTGAATACCCGGGCCATTTACGGATGGGATTTCCGATCCGCTAAGTTTAGGGAAAGCTCCCGAGTTTCGCGCTGCAGTTCGTCTATTGTAAGTTTCCGATCATCAGAACCTGCTAGTTGAATGCTTAACCGGCGCAATTCCAATTGCCAGGGCAAAGGACCTACAGGCTGATCCGCAACTGATGTACTCACCGACGCTTCCATGGGTTCAGTATATCGCTCAAACAACTCCTTACGAAACTGACAAATCGATTCGCGTTCGCTTCCCTCAGTCTGGGTGCGGCCCTCCGGCGCAAACACACATTTTAGTCGCTGATACGTACCCGGCCTCGAAACCAACTTAATGCCCGGCGGGCGGCGTTGTAGCCGCACATGCCGTGCACGCCGCCGCCGGGCGGGGTGGAAGACGAGCACAGGTACACGCCCTTGAGCGGGGTCCCGTATTGTCGCCAAGTGGGACGGAGGACAAACTGAATTATGTCCGGCGAGCCTCCATTGATATCGCCGCCTATCAGATTCGGATTGTAGTGCTGAAGATCAGCGGGGGTGTGAACCGCACGGGCCAGTACGCATTCCCGGAAGCCTGGAGCAAATCGCTCGATCTGCGCTTCCAATTGCTGTAAAGCAGAACCGCTCCATCCGTTAGGGACGTGGCAGTAAACCCAGGCCGTGTGCTGACCATCAGGAGCGCGGGACGGATCAAACAAGCTCTGTTGAGCAAGCAAAAGGAATGGTTTGCTCGGCGGTTCCGATTCCCAGGCTGCGCGCTCGGAAGCCGCAATCTCATCCAGCGTTCCACCTAAGTGAACCGTACCGGCACGTAGGCATTCCTTTGCTCGCCAGGGAATTGGCTCCCGCAGCGCATAATCCACTTTGAAGATTCCGGGCCCGTAACGATACTCCCCAAGCGCCTTGCGGAACCCACGGGGCAGGCGGTTTTCGGCAATGGCGAGAAACTGCCGGGGTGTCACGTCACATAAAAGCAGATCGGGATTCCCAAGATCATCGAAAGAAGTAACAGGAGAGTTTGTCAGGACACGGCCACCCAGCAAGTGCAGCACGCTTGCCAGCGCATTGCTAATGGATTGCGAGCCGCCCTGGGGAACGGGCCAGCCTACTGCATGACCGGAGCCTCCTAAAATCATGCCGAACGCGGAAGAAAGCGGCCATTCCAGTTTCAGAATCGAGTGCGCCGCAATACCGGCAAATAAGGCACGCGCCCGTTCTCCCTTAAATAAGGATTTTGCGAGAACCGTAGCTGGCTGAATAGCGCGGATTCCAAAGCCTGCCAGCAGGAATGGGTGTCGCGGAAACTTCGGCATGGGACGAAGCACCTCAGACATAATCTGCTGCCAGTGTTTGACTAAGGGAGCGTAAAGCTTGCGGTACGCCGAACCGTCCGGACCTAGTTCTTTCGCTGTACCGGCCAGATCTTTTTCGAGCATAACGGCTGTGCCGTCATCTAAAGGGTGAGCCAGAGGAGCAGGAGGGAAGATCCATCTCAAACCATGTTCGTGGAGAGGCAAACTTTGGAAGAAGGGAGAGCAAACCGCCATCGGATGAACGGCGGAGCCAAGGTCATGCACAAAGCCGGGAAGAGTAATTTGGGCTGACCGGGCACCGCCGCCTAGCTCAGGCGCACATTCACGAACCTGAACGTCAAATCCGTTCCGAGCCAGGTGAATCGCGGCAGACAGTCCGTTAGGTCCGCTTCCTACAACGACGGCGGATGGTTTCATCAACCGTTCGACGCTCTTTTATGCTTTTCCGAAACGAAGGGATGCGGCGAGAACTGTGCGTCCCTGACCATTTATGCCGACGGAAAATAAGGAAACAAAGCTGTTAAATATTCGTGAGTTGGTGAAGAAGTTCGATGCGAAGTTGAAAAAACAGTTCGGCGCGGAGAACTTTAGCGCGGGTTATTGCCTTCTGCTGGGCCGGTATTACGCCCAGTCTCGTTGCGTTTATTTCAGCTTAAATCCTGGTTTTCCGCGAAATGGCTTTCTCATTGATCTTGGGTCTTCGGGGTCGGGCTATAATGCTCCTTTCAAAAATCCAGAAGCGCTCCGAAAGCAATATGTTTATCTGCATAATTGCCAGCGCTTTTTTTCAACTTATCCGCAGTTGAACGATTGGATTAACAAACGGGTGACAAGCGCATTCCTGGTGCCTTGGCGAACCGCAAACATGAGTGACCTCCGCCGCTTAAACCAGATGACGGAGGGACAGATGTTTTCCTACGCAGGCCGCCTGGTCAAACAGATCATTCGTGATCACGAAGCAAAGGTTTTGATCACTGCCGGGAGAAGCGCCCTTAATTTATTACAAGATTTGGGCATTATTGAGGAAATTCTCCAGCAATCCGGTCCTTTGGGGCCGGGCAAAAGTTATCAGTGGTCAAGTTATAAGCTCTCAATCGGAGGAGGCGCAGTGGACCTTTTGCAGATTCCTCATTTTTCACGTGCCAATTCACCTGCGAAGATGCGCGACCTGGCCCTATGGTTAACCGAGCAATT
>JAFAZU010000010.1 GCA_019239585.1 Acidobacteriaceae bacterium | reverse complement strand
GTACCCACGATAGTGTGACTTTACAGCGTACTTATAAGCCGTGCCGGGACGAACGCCGGGTATGAAAATTTCCCAGACTCCTCCCGTGCGCAAGCGCATGGGATTGCGCCGGGTGTCCCAATCGTTGAAATTGCCCACAACACTCACGACCAAAGCGTTCGGAGCCCACACAGCAAAGCGAGTTCCCTCAATCCCATCAACTGTCACCGGGTGCGCGCCGAAGCTGTTGTAGCCCTCGTAGTTCGTACCTTCCGAATGAAGGTGCAGGTCAAAGTCACTAAGGATCGGCCCGAACCGGTATATGTCCTCGACTTCGGATTTGATCCCGCTATAGTCAGTGATTCTCAACTTGTAGTGATCAGGCTGAGAGCCAAGCGCGGCGGCATAGATACCTGCCGAGTGAACCTTTTCAGCAGGAACCGCTTTACCGTCAAGAATAATCTCGACGTTTTGAGCCTGCGGCAGAAAAGCCGTGACTTCCCATTCGCTTTTGCTGTCATCCCCCTTTGCATGTGGACCCAGAACGCCAAAAGCGTCGCCATGATAACCACCCGCAACTGCTTCCATCTCTTGCTCAGTCATCGCAAACTTATTGTACGGCTTGTGCCTGAGTAACGCTCAATAGCCGCATTTCTGCTACGATAGCGAGAGACTTTATCCATTCCTTTCCGCTTCACGAGCTCATCCAACAACTACCAAAAGCCGAACTTCATCTGCATCTGGAAGGTGCGGTCGAACCGGAAACAATTCATGAGCTCGAACCGTCATTGCCGTTGGCAGAAATTCGAGATCGGATACGTTATACCGGCTTTGCCGGTTTTCTGAAAGCGTATGTCTGGGTTACACAAAAACTGAACTCTCCTTATGCTTACCGTTTGGCGACGCAGCGGCTTTTGCAAAAACTGAAAACACAAAATGTACAGTGGGCTGAAATCACGCTCTCCGCCGGAGTCATTCTGTGGAAAGGGCAGGATCTGCACGCCATCTACGAGGAAGTTTACGATGAATGTCAAAGCTGTCCAGGAATCGAGGTGCGCTGGATTTTCGACGCCATCCGGCAATTTGGCCCCGAACCGGCAGCGAGGGTGTTCGATATGGCGAAAGGCTACCGCAATAAGGGTGTGATAGCGATCGGGATTGGAGGAGATGAGGAACGGGGTCCGGCTCCTTGGTTTGGAGAGCTTTATCAAAGCGCAAGAAACGCGGGGCTCAGGCTCACGTGCCACGCCGGAGAAGTGACAGACGCCGATAGCGTTTGGCAGGCTCTTAATATTGGCGCGGAGCGGATCGGCCACGGTATACGCTCGGTTGAAGATCAAGATCTTTTGCGCTACTTACATGATCACGATATTCCGCTGGAAATCTGCCCTTCCAGCAACGTATGTACTGGAGCAGTCGCGAGCTTAAGTGAACATCCTCTTCGGAAGCTTTGGGATGCAGGAGTCCCTATTGTTCTGGGAACCGATGATCCGGCGCTGTTTTCCACCGATCTTCCCCGCGAATACGCCATCGCAGCGGAGTATTTCGGATTTTCACGCGATGAGTTAAAGCGGTTAGCCGCGAATAGTTTGAAGTACCGGTTTGGGTTTTAGCCGCGCCCTTGTCCCATTCGCTCCTCCAGCAGGAGTCGGATCAGGGCTTCCAGTTCTCGAATCCGGTCGGCTACTTGCTCCAAATCCGCTGCTTCCGTTTCGCCACTGGCGGCCACGCGGCCATGCTCCAGCACGCCGATGGCCTCATTACGCGTCCTGACCACACGGCCGGGAATCCCGACCACTGTTGACCTAGGGGGGACCGAATGCACCACCACCGATCCTGCACCCACCCGCACATCATCTCCGAGCGTAATGTTTCCCAGCACTGCGGCACCCGCACCCACCACGACGCGATTACCAACCGTTGGATGGCGCTTGCCGCACTCATTACCGGTGCCGCCAAGCGTTACGCCCTGATACAGAAGCACATCGTCGCCAATCTCTGCCGTCTCTCCAATAACCACGCCTAATCCGTGGTCAATAAACAGGCGTTCGCCAATTTTTGCGCCCGGATGGATTTCAATGTTTGTTAGCAGTCGTGAAACAGTAGAGATGCAGCGCGCCAGAACAAAAAACCCTTCCCTATAAAACCAATGGGCAATGCGGTGAAATAGAACTGCATGCAATCCCTGGTAGCACAGCAAAATTTCAAGGCTGCTTTTAGCTGCCGGGTCTTCGCGCTTAATGGCGCGAATGTGTTCGCGTAGCGACATGAATATCCTATTCTCTCCTAGTCGGATGCACATGTTTAAAGAAGGATGCTAACTAGTAGTAATGGCACCGACCTCACGGCTTTACTACGGTGATTCCTATACTTCTGCCTTTGAAGCCCGAATTGTGGACCGTAGCCCTGATGGCCAACGAATCTACCTCGACAACACCTATTTCTATCCCGCTTCCGGCGGTCAACCCCACGATACCGGATTTCTGGCCGAAGCAGCCGTTACGGATGTAGTCGATGAAGGTGACCGGATCGCACATCTCCTGTCGGCTCCCATTTCAGCGGAAATCGTCAAAGCGCAGATCGACTGGTCCCGGCGCTACGATCACATGCAGCAGCATACAGGGCAACACCTTCTGTCCGCCGTTTTCACGGAAATATATAAAATACCGACCTTAAGCTTTCATATGGGCAGCGAAGTTTCCACAATCGAGCTCGGCACCAAGGAGTTAAATGACTCACAGATCGACGCAGTCGAAAGCCGGGCTAACGAGCTGGTGCGGGAAGCGAGGGCGGTTCGAATCCTGTTTGAAGATGCTGCTGAAGCGCAGGATCTGCGTAAGCAAA
>JAFAZU010000748.1 GCA_019239585.1 Acidobacteriaceae bacterium | reverse complement strand
GCTCTTTTCTTTCCGGCGTGACTCCGACACAAGACCATCCCAGAAATCTTCCCAAATGGCCCCGTGTTTTTTCAGGTCGATCTGAACGGCCACCTTGCGACCCTTCTCATCAGTAACAAACTGGATCCCGGTCATAGTTTCATTTTTTTTCATAGCACCAACGCAGATGTTAGCGGCCAGCGAGCGTTGCTGCGATAGCCTGCGCTGCCAGGGGCGACATCACTTCGTATCCGGCGGCGTTCGGGTGCAGGCCGTCGTACGTTAGTTCTTTCTTGAACATGTTGTGTTCGTCCACCATAGCGGAATAGTAGTCGAGGTAAACAAGGTGATTCTGCGTGCAGTATTCCTTGATCCAGGCGTTCAGCGTAACGATTTTTTCGGGCGGACGGCGAGCGGTTTGGGGTTTAATATAATCGCAGACCGGCAGCACGGAAGCCAGTACGACTTTGATGTTGTTTGCCGCCGCCAGTTGCGCCATGGATTGGAGATTGCCCTCAATCTCTTCAATTGTTGCCGGACCCGTGTTTCCGGCAATGTCGTTGGTGCCCGCCAGGATCACAACCGCTCTTGGTTTGAGAGCAAGGACGTCCGGTCTGAAACGAATCAGCATTTGCGGCGTGGTTTGTCCGCTGATACCGCGGTTAATGTACGGCTTGCTAGGGAAAAACGTGCCCAGGCTTCTTCCCCATGCGTCTGTGATCGAGTCGCCCATAAACACAACCCGGTCCTTCCCTGCCTCTGGAATCGGGAGCAGAGAATTGTCGTTGCGATAACGGCCGAGATTGGCCCAGTCCTGCAAGGTCTTCTCGTCCTTTGCCAACTGCGCCTGCAGTTTTGCCGAATCAGTGACAGCTTGCCCGTAGAGGCAAGAGGCGGACAGAAGGAGCGCAGGCACGCTTACCGCCAGGAGGAATAAAGATTTCATAAGTTGCCCTTACATTTCGCCGTGATCGGAGCGGCGTTTTGGATCGATGTTCAAGCGTTTGATCTTCTGGTTGAGAGTCGATAAAGGTATTCGAAGCATTTCCGCCGCTTCCGTCTGGCTGTAATTCGCGGCCTTAAGCGCTTCGATGATTTTTCTGCGCTCGAAATCCGCCATTATTTCAAAAAGCGACGCATCCGGCGGAAGCATCCCATTTTGATCCCGTGAAATTCTCATGCCGCTCGCCTGTTGCAGTTGTTCCGGCAGCACATGCGCGGGCACCGAAACGGATGTAGTCAGCACAACTGCCCGCTCCACCGCATTCTCCAGCTCGCGGATATTGCCCGGCCAAGTATGCTCCATCAGGATCTGCATCGCATCGGGTTCAAAATGCAGCACCGAGCGTCCGTCGCTATTCAGAAATTTGCCGTTCTCGCGGCAATACTTGGTGAAGAAATGGTCCACCAGCAGCGGAATGTCTTCTTTGCGCTCACGCAACGGCGGCAGATTCAGGTTGATCACATTTAACCGGTAATAGAGATCTTCCCGGAATTTCCCTTCTTCCACCAGCTTTCGCAGATCTTCATTGGTAGCGGCAATGATCCGCACGTCCACGCGCACCGTCTCGTTGGAGCCAAGCGGCATAAACTCACGATCCTGTAGAACGCGCAACAGCTTGACCTGGATTTCAGGCTCGATCGTGCCAATTTCATCGAAGAAAATCGTCCCGCGATTGGCCGTCTCGAAGTAGCCCTTGTGGTTGGCGCTGGCGCTTGTAAAGGAGCCTTTGACATGCCCGAATAAAAGCGATTCCAGAAGCTCAGCCCGCAGATTACCGCTGTTGACGGTGACAAACACCTGGTCCGCGCGCGTTGAGTGAATATGCAGAGCTTTGGCGATCAGTTCCTTGCCTGTCCCTGTTTCGCCGGTAATCAGGATCGTAGCGCGGCTAGGCGCAACTTGCGCCACCTGATCGAGCAGCCGCAGCATGCGCTCGCTCTTACCGACGATGTTCGGGAAAGCATAACGCTGTTTGAGCGCCCGCTTGAGCTGGGTATTTTCCCGTTCCAGCTTGCCTTTCGAGATCATCCGGTCAATCTCGATCAGCAGTTTTTCATTGTCCCAGGGTTTCGCGAAGTAGTCATTTGCGCCCGATTTCAAAGCGCGTACCGCCACCTCTACCGAGCCGTAGGCCGTCAACATGAAAATTGGCGTTTCTGTGTCCCGCTGGCGCACATCCGCCAGCACTTCCAGCCCCGAACGATCCGGCATCATCAAATCCAGCAGTACAAGATCGTAGTTGCCTGACTCAAGCTTTTGCAGGCCGGTTGCGGCATTTTCTGCTAAATCAACATGATAGTTTTCGCCTGTCAGCAGCAGTTCCAGGCTTTCACGAATATCGACTTCGTCATCAATGACAAGAATGCGCCGCTGAGGAGGAGGGCCAATCCGATCAGCGGGCAAAGTATGACTTGTAAAACTCACTACAGCCGTTGTATCAGACATGCTCACGCGGAGAGCACTTCACGCCTTCCCTCGATCGGACGCAGGGGCCGGGCCGTCGTGCTCGGAAATTCCAAGCGGAAGCGCGTGCCGACGCCCGGCTCGCTGTCTGCTTCAATCACTCCGTTGTGTTCCTGCACAATGCCATGCGTAATGGAAAGGCCGAGCCCCGTTCCTTTCTTTGGCCCTTTCGTGGTGAAAAAGGGATCGTAGATGCGGGACAGATACTCATGCGGTATTCCCTGCCCGGTATCAGCGACTTCAACGTGCGCGAAGTTGCCCTCCGCCCAGGTTCGTACATCCAATGTTCCACCGTCTGGCATGGCATCTCGGGCGTTGATAAATAAGTTCAAAAAGACCTGCTGCAATTTGCCGGAGTTCCCCCGAATTGTGGGCAGGTTTTCAGCCAAAATTAATCGTGTTTTCACGCCGGTCTTCCCAAACTGGTGTTCTATTAGGTTTGCCGTTTCGCGAATCACGCGATTCAAATCAAGCTCCACAAACTCAGTCGGCGAGGTCCGGGAGAAGTTCAGCAACGAATTGACAATCTCGCTCGCGCGGAAGGTTTGCTTGGCGATCTTTTCCAGCAGCTTCGATTTCTGATCATCGCCGGAAACCTGCTTAGTCAACATTTGCGCGTAAGTCGAGATCACGGCCAGCGGAGTGTTCACTTCGTGCGCCACCCCGGCAGCCAGCAGGCCAATCGAGCTGAGTTTATCAGCCTGCATCAGCCGTCTTTCCAGCTCATCCCGGTCCGTAATGTCATCAAAGATGATGAGTCTTCCAATCTGGTGCAGATCTTTGGTGACCAGTGGAGCGACCGCCAGATTTACAATCGATTCACGCGAAGCACGCTCACTTTTGGCCAGCTCTAATCCGTTGTAGCCGTTGCGCGCAAATTCAAATTTTTCTCCGGAACCGTTCTCACAAGGGCGTAAGGGAACTTTATAGAACCTTTGCACTTCCCCCTGCCCTTGTGCTTCATCGAACTTCTGTACCAGTTCCGGGGAGAATAACTCTTTGAGCGGCTTGCCCAGGGCTTGGAGGCGCGCAATGCCCGTCAATTTTTCAATCTGATTATTCCAGCTTTCGACCCGGTCATCCAGACCGACCGCCAGCACCCCGACGTTGATCGACTCAACAATGTTCTCGCTAAACTCCTTCAATCGCTCATACTCGTCAGCTTTTTGCTGCAAGGAGCTATAAAGCCGGGAGTTCTCGATGGCGATCGCAACATAGTTGGACAAAGTTACCATGAGCTCGACATCATCGTGCGACAGAAAATCGCCTTCCGTCGTCCGGCTCACGCCGAAAAAGGCAAGAGTTTTACCATGAGAACGGCACGCAACGTAGTAAGTGAAGTCCAGCTCGGCAATAGTATCCCGAAC
>JAFAZU010000679.1 GCA_019239585.1 Acidobacteriaceae bacterium | reverse complement strand
TGATCGAGGATTCTTATGTATTCGCGAGTCTGATGTGGCAGTTGCTGCTCAGGGAGAAACAAATCGGCTTACATTAGGGATAGTTGGCAGCAATGCTTCTCCGCATGGCATTCGCGTGCAGTGCGACAGTCAATTCTGTATTACGGTAAGCCAAGCACAGTGGGAGCAACTACGTGGTAGTGTTCACTTAGACGTAGTTTTGCCGCCCGCCGCCGTACATTTCATTGGATAAGCTTTGAAGCGCTACTACATTACAGATCGTAAAGCCATTGGCGGTTTTCGCCCGCTCCTGGAAGTGATTCGCGATCAGATGCACCTAGGTGTTGATTTTATTCAGATCCGCGAAAAGGACCTTACAGCCCGTGAGATTTTCGAGTTTACTTTGGCTGTTCTGGAAATTCGCGATACGGAGCTTGCGAAGCACTTGCGTACTCAAATTCTGATTAACTCGCGGGCGGATATTGCTCTGGCCACTGGCGCTGATGGAGTCCATCTTCCAGCAGATGCGCCGATGCAAACCCTCGGGCGCTTGCTTGTTTTTCGCTCGTGTCACACACTGGAGGAGGTAAAGCGGGCGCGGGCTGATTACGTTACGTTTGGGCCGGTGTTCGATACGCCTTCGAAAGGCAAGGGGGTTGGATTGGAAGCCCTGCGGAAGGCTTGCCGGCTTGGTAAAGCGGTGTTTGCTCTCGGCGGAGTTGATTGGGATAACGCGGCCGATTGCATCGAAGCAGGCGCTAAGGGAATTGCCGGCATTCGGCTTTTTCAGGAACCGACATTGTAGGGATGTGAAACGATTGCGCCTCCTTGTGACATCGTATGTTTAAGTGAACTTCAAGAGATTTGCAAGAGTAGCTTGCTTCAGTTTTACCTGTTCCTTTTTTGCAGTTGCGCAGAAGATCCCGCAAAACCCCTCACAGCCGACAATACCGCCGCAGCCAGGAGTATTGGAGAATACGCTGACGGCCAAACAACTGAGCGTGCATGAAAAATTCCAAATAAGAGTGATCGAAACTTTTGGCATTCGAGGGATTCTCGGTTCGGCGCTGGGATCTGGCATTGCGCAGTGGGCCGGAAGACCATATGAGTGGGGCGGAGGTGCAGAAGGGTATGGACACCGGTATGGTTCGAGCTTTGGCAATGCCATTTCGCGGCAGGTTTTTGCATTTGGATTGGATAGCACCTTGCATGAAGATTCACGTTACTTTCCATCAAACGAGAGCGATTTCGGGCGGAGAGTCAAGAACGTCCTGAAACAGGTTTTCATCGCCAAAAAAGATGACGGAACGGCGACTTTTGCTTACTCTCGCGTGATTAGCGCATTTGGGGCAGGCCAAGTTGTTAACACTTGGCAACCCCGGAGCAACAACGGCGGCGGAGACGGTCTGGAGCGCGGCGCCTTAAGTCTGGCGGGCGATTTCGGGTACTTTGCAGTGCAGGAGTTCTTTCCGTTCACCCGCAATTCAGTCTTTCGGAGAAGGCATTAGCCCGAAGCACTAACGGCTTGCTTTTCGTGCAGTTCCTGTAAGCTCCAGGCGCGCAGGGGATCGCGGCGTCGAGAGGCAATCGCCTCAGCAGCGGCTTTCGCTCCGCTCATGGTAGTAATACAGGCGATCCGGTACATTACAGCGTTGCGGCGGATAGTTTGCTCGTCTGGGAACGAATGGCTGCCAGTGGTTGTATAAATTACTAGGTTCAACTTTCCGGCCTTGAGCCAGTCCACCGCGTTAGGCCGCCCTTCATTCACTTTGAATACTGTTTTTACAGGCAGTCCGGCGGCTTTCAGCACGGAAGCGGTTCCACGCGTCGCAAACAAATCAAAGCCAAACTCGTGAAAGCGCGAAGCGACGGCGACGGCTGTGGGCTTATCACGGTCGTTGACGCTGATAAAGAGGGCGCCGCTGTCGGGGATTGGCGTACCAGCAGCTAACTGCGCCTTTGCAAAGGCTTCGCCGAAGCTTTCACCAACTCCCATGACTTCGCCTGTAGATCGCATTTCAGGCCCCAGGGCCGGGTCGACTCCGGGGAATTTATTGAACGGGAACACAGGGCTTTTCACGAAGAAGTTCGGTACCGGGAGCGTGCCGTTCACAACGCCTAACGTCAGATGGCTCAGTTCAGGGAGCTTTTTGCCCAACATCAGTCCGACGGCAATCTTAGGTAAGGGAACTCCCGTCGCCTTGCCGACAAATGGCACCGTGCGGGAGGCGCGCGGGTTTACTTCGAGGACGTAGACTTCTCCGTTCTTGATCGCGTACTGCACGTTCATCAGGCCGATGACGTTGAGGGCGCGGGCTAGCTTTGTGGTGTATTCCTCAATGGTTCGCAGAACACGAGGTTCGATGGAGATGGCAGGCAGGACACAGGAACTATCGCCGGAGTGTACGCCTGCTTCTTCAATGTGCTCCATAATACCAGCAATCAGAACGTTCTCACCGTCGCAGAGTGCATCAACATCTACTTCGGTTGCATCTTCCAGAAAACGGTCAATGAGAACGGGGCGCTTTACGGAAAAGCTGGTCGCTTCCTGCATGTAGCGGCGCACGGTCTCCTCGTTATAAGCGATCACCATCGCCCTACCGCCTAAGACGTAACTGGGACGAACCAGCACGGGGAAGCCTAGGCGCTTCGCAACGCCGCAGGCTTCTTCCACGCCCGTAGCGGTACCGTGCGCAGGGGAAGGAATCCCGAGATCCCCAAGCAGTTTGCCGAAGAGTTTGCGATCTTCTGCCAAGTCGATATTGCTTGGGTCGGTTCCGATAATAGGGAGACCGAGTTTTTTCAGCGGCATGGCCAGATTCAAGGGCGTCTGGCCGCCGAACTGGACAATTAAGCCGTCGGGCTTCTCAACATCATAGATGTTGAGAACTTCTTCCTGCGTTAAAGGCTCGAAGTAGAGGCGGTCACTGGTGTCGTAATCGGTGGAAACAGTTTCGGGGTTGCAGTTGACCATGATCGATTCATAGCCGAAATCCTGCAACGCGAAAGAGGCGTGGCAGCAGCAATAGTCAAACTCGATCCCCTGCCCGATCCGGTTGGGTCCGCTGCCGAGGATCATGATTTTCTTGCGGTCCGTAGGAGCGGATTCGTCTTCAGATTCGTAGCTGGAGTAAAGATAGGGCGTGAAGCTTTCGAACTCGGCCGCGCAGGTATCTACGCGGTTGAAGACCGCTCGCACTCCTAGTTTTTTCCGGGCCTCACGAACCTGCAGAGACTCAATCCCTAGGCGCAGGCTCATTTGCGTATCGCCGAGACCGTCGCGCTTGAGCTTGCGAAACTCCTTGGCGGTAATGGATTCAAGCAGTCGGCCGTCGAGTGAGCGTTCCAGCGCGACGGTTTCAGCCACTTGTTGTAAAAACCAACGGTCCACATTGGTCATCTCATGAACCTGCTCGACGGTGTAGCCTCTTTCGAAGGCGAAGCGAATATAGTCGAGGCGCTCAGGATTGGGAGTGATGAGCCGCTTGGGAATGAGTTCCGGGTCAAGCGACTTCGCACCTGCAGATTTGCCGGTTTCCAGGCTTCGCAACCCTTTGCCCAAAGCTTGTTTGAAAGTTCGGCCAATCGCCATCACTTCGCCGACAGACTTCATTTGCGTGTTAAGCACCGGTTCAGCGCCGGGGAACTTCTCAAACTGCCAGCGCGGAATTTTCACGACGACATAATCAATAGTCGGCTCGAAGCAGGCGGGGGTCTTCCGTGTGATGTCGTTATCAATTTCGTCCAGACGATAGCCGACGGCGAGTTTCGCGGCGATTTTGGCAATAGGAAAACCGGTAGCCTTGGAGGCGAGCGCGGAGGAGCGGGAAACGCGTGGATTCATCTCCACGATAATCATGCGTCCGTTCTCCGGATTAATGGCAAACTGCACGTTTGAGCCGCCGGTATCGACGCCGATTTCATTAAGACAGCGGAGAGCCGCGTCGCGCATCATCTGGTACTCGCGATCCGTGAGAGTTTGGGCAGGCGCGACGGTAATGGAATCTCCGGTGTGGACGCCCATCGGATCGAAGTTTTCGATGGAGCAGACGATGATGCCGTTTCCCGCGCGGTCGCGCATCACTTCCAGTTCGTACTCTTTCCAGCCGAGAACGCTTTCCTCAATCAACACTTCATGGACGGGAGAAAGATCGAGGCCGCGCTCCAGAATTTCAGTCAGGTCTTCGCGGTTATAAGCAATGCCGCCGCCGGTTCCGCCCAGAGTGAAGCTGGGGCGCAGAATAATGGGATAGCCGATACGCTCGGCAAAGGCCAGACCGTCTTCAATGTTATTGACAAGAAGCGACTGCGTCATATCGAGACCGATCTTGCGCATGGCGTCCTTGAACAGCAGACGGTCTTCGGCTTTTTTGATAGCATCGATTTTCGCGCCAAGCAGCTCGACACTGTATTCATCAAGGACGCCGGATTCGGCCAATTCTACAGAAAGATTGAGCGCGGTTTGGCCGCCCACGGTGGAAAGCAGGGCTTGCGGGCGCTCCCGGCGGATCACTTCCGTCGCATAGGCGAGACTGAGGGGTTCGACATAAGTGCGGTCAGCCAGCTCGGGGTCGGTCATGATGGTGGCGGGGTTGGAGTTGATAAGCACCACCTCATAACCTTCCTGACGCAGAGCCTTGCAGGCTTGCACGCCGGAGTAGTCGAACTCGCAGGCTTGGCCGATGACAATCGGGCCGGAGCCGATAATCAGAATACGTTGGAGATCGGTTCGCTTGGGCATCTTAGCGCTTATTTTCCTTCATGAGCGCCGCGAAGTCTTGAAACAGGTAGTGAGAATCGTGGGGTCCTGGAGCGGCTTCGGGGTGATACTGCACGCAAAAAACAGGGTAGCTCTTATGGCGTAGACCTTCCACCGTTTTATCGTTTAAGTTCATGTGCGTGATTTCAATATCGGCGTCGCGCAACGAATCGGGGTCCACGCAGAAGCCATGGTTTTGCGAGGTGATTTCCACCTTTTCCGTGCGGCGGTTCAGAACCGGGTGATTGGCTCCGTGGTGCCCGAATTTCAATTTGTAGGTTTTGCCGCCAAGAGCGAGACCGAGAATTTGATGACCTAGGCAGATACCGAAAACCGGCACTTTGCCGATAAGCTTTTTCACTTCCGCTGCCTGGCGTTCGAGAGGTTCGGGGTCGCCAGGTCCATTGGAAAGAAAGATGCCGTCCGGTTTGAGGGAAAGCACGTCTTCGCTGCTAGTGTCGGCAGGCACGACGGTGACACGCGATCCGATTTGAACGAGGTGGCGCAGGATGTTGCGCTTGATCCCGTAATCATAGGCGACGACGTGGTTTCTTAGCTCGTCCGGCTGGGGAGATTTGTCGGAAACCGAGACAGGCTCAACTCCTTCGGTCCAGGTATAGCGGCTGTTTGTGGTAACTTTCGAAACCAGATTCTGACCGGTCATAGTCGGGGCGTTCCGGGCAGTGCGCACCAGCTCATCGTGGTTGACATTCCCTACGGCGATTACGCCACGCATGGCTCCCCGGTCTCGTAACAGGCGAACCAGTTTGCGTGTGTCTACATCGGCAATGACCGGGATGCCGTATTGAGCCAGGAAGTGTTCCGCTTTGTCGTCAGCGCGCCAGTTGCTAACGACGGGAGAAATTTCACGGGTGACTAAGCCTTCAATATAGGGATGACCGGCTTCGTTATCAAAAACATTAGCGCCGTAGTTGCCGATTTGCGGGTTGGTCAGAACGACGATTTGGCCGCAATAGGAAGGGTCCGTGAAGATTTCCTGATAGCCGGTAATAGCAGTGTTAAAGACAACTTCGCCGACGCGCTGAGTAGGCGCACCAAAGCTCGTTCCCTCGAAGACGGTTCCATCTTCCAGGGCCAGAACGGCAGGTTCCAACTGAGAGTTACTCCTAGTGAGTGGAAATGCTGCCGGAATCGGCAGCGATCGGAGGGCCGATCACTTTATTAAATCATGTTTGGGGTAAGGGTGCAAATAATGAGATGTAAAGGCAGCACAGCAGCTACGTAGCTTGTTTAACGTTATATACAATATCAGCTACGGATGAGGTTGGTTCTTGATACTGTGTACTCGTTGAAGTAGTCCGGAGTCGAACTGGCGCTTCTTATATTTTGGTGAACATGGCTAGCGTTGGTAGCATTACGGCTATTCTGTTAACGTCGCTTCTGAACCAGTATGAGAAAGTTTTGTATCGACCGGAAAACAGCGTACAAGGGTGGAACGATGAAAAGTTGTTCGCGCTTATTAAGTCGCTACGTTCTTCGAAGTGAGTCGCAACTCTGGAGCCGGTTCTAATTTTTCCAAACGAAGAAATCCGAGGGCACCAGCATGCCGACAAACATGGAAGTAAAGGCCATTCTGAGCGACACCTTAACCGTCGAAGCGACGGCTATTCGACTGAGCGGCGGTGATCCAGAAGTGATTCAGCAAGTGGATATCTTCTTTCGAAGTGGCTTGGCGCGGCTGAAGCTCCGTATCTTCGGACCAACTCTGGGAGAGTTGATTAGATATCAAAGGGCGGATCGTCCCGATGCTCGTGCTTCCCATTACTCCATCGCACGCACTTCCGACCCACATGTCCTCTGCGACATCTTGAGCGAGACCTTAGGGACCGTGGGAACAGTGAAGAAGACACGTCGTCTATTCCTTATTGGGCAAACGCGGGTCCACCTCGATCACGTGGAAGGATTGGGAGATTTTCTTGAGTTGGAAGTTGTTCTACGGCCAGAACAAAGTGAAGTCGAGGGCCACCGGATCATCAGTGGTTTACTTTCTGATTTCGGTATTCATCCCGCTCAACTGGTGGCCGAAGCCTATATCGACTTATTATGCTCGAAAACTAGCTTGAGGCTGTTGCTTTAGCACCCAAGCTACTGCGCAGTGCTTCAGAAAACATCAACAGAACTGCTTGATAAATCCTCCCTCAGCGACGGCCGCCGAAGCCCCTTCCACCAAATCCGCGAGAACCGTAACCGTAGCCGCGACCGCTTCCTGCAAAACCGCGCGGTCCGGCATAACCTCCACGATAGCCGTAGCCGCCTCGGTAGCCTCCGTAGTAGCCATAAGCGCCCCGATAGCCATAGCCGTAACCGCCGCGATAGTAGGGAAAGCCACGGTAGTATGGGTAGCCATAATACCCGAAACCAAATCCGAAGCCTGCGTATGGGTAAGCATAAGGCACGTAATAAGGATAGGGAGCGTAATAAGGTACCGCGTACGGATAACCATAAGCGTAGGGATACGGATATGAATATACCGGCCCTACTCCGAATCCAAATGCGACGCCTCCCCCGGCATGAGCTGGGACTGGCGCTATCAGCAACATTGCGGTTAATGCCAATAGCACTGTCCATCCTGCTTTCTTAAACATTTTTGCCTCCTTGGGCTTTCCCAAACCTGGTTGCCCTTATAACTGTTAGATGTTCAAATCCTTGTAATTGGTTGCGACACAAGCAGCAAACCATATACCGTTCACAGTCTTGTGAAATCATAAAACTAGAGTTGTTTCAGCGGTTTACCTGTCCGTACTAAGGATGCGCCGTGCGCTCCGTTTCTAGTTTTGTGAACAGAATGATGTTCTCCAAACTGAAACTGGCGACGGCAGCGGCTTCACTGCTACTCGCTACCTTTACGACCACAGGCTGCCACGTGCAGTCTCCTCACCCTAATCAGATCAATACCTTTGATGGCGCTGCTTATGACACGATGATATTGGCTCATGGCGCCCTAACGGCTCTGCGCGCGAGCATTGCAACGGATTTTCCCCACTATGCTCCAGAGTTCAACAAAGCGGTAGACACTTATAATGCAGCGGTTGTAATGTATTCGGCTTACCGGAGCAGCTCGGAGGTGGAACCCTCGGTTTCCAACGCTTTGGGCAACTTAGCTGTGAGCATCACAGCTCTGGAGGGCGCGCTTGTGAGTGACTTGCATGTTGACGCGCAACGCTCAGCTCAGGTTCGGAAGGCGGCACAGAAGATTCGAGCTCGGGCAAATGCTCACATCACGATTGCGGACGTTTTAGCGGAGCTGGAAATTGCAGCATCGATTGCTGCCGCAGTGCCCGCCACCGAAGGATACGCAACTCTGGCGAAGGTGATCATTGATGCTACGGGAGCGGCACTGGTCGCAGAACAAGCGGAAGCGGGCAAACCGATCCGGCTGGATGCGATCGCGGCAATTACGCCCATTCAGCAGTGATTTGAAGGAGTGATAGCGAAACTTGTAGGGCCGGTAGGTTCAAATGGAGATAGCAGATGTTACATCAGGCCAGTCATTGGACCGAAATTGCGGGAATTACCGTCAGCGCCATTCTTCTTTACCGAGTTCTTGCCCTGCGGCTTTATCGCGTTTATCTATTTATCACGCTTGCCTGCGTCCTGGATCTTTTCTTTGCCGGAGCTATGCTTTGGTCGGGTAAGGGGTCGCAGGCAAGTGACCGGATCAGCTTCTATTCCAGTTTCATTTATGCCTTTGTTTACCCCATGGTGGCTTGGGATGTCTTTGAAGAGATGAAGACCCAAGTGGGCAAGCTGCGCAGGCTGGCCATTGTCCGTCTGATTTCCGGCCTCTTCTTCGCCGTGGTTTTTGGCCTGATTATGGCCGCCTCTATAAACTCCAGCAATGCGAACGGCGAGTCGGCATTTACTTATACTTTAGCCCTGGTTCTTTGGGCGGGTTCGACCACGGCCAGCTTTGCCTTCCTCCTGACAATTTACCGGGTACTTCGAACTCAGCCGATCGTGCGGCCGAACAATACAAACGTCTGGATGTATTACTATGGGCTTTCGTTTTTATCGGGAGTGGTTTTCTGTTTCTTATGGCTGGCAGTGCCGCTAGCAAAATCGGAGGCCGCAAGAGAGGTTGCAAAAGATGTGCTCGACATTGCGTCTACCACTTTCGACATTATCCTGACGAGCTGGTGCATTCTGAAACTGCGGGCTGTTGCATCGGATCTGCCGTCGGCTTCCGAAAATGCCCGGTTATAGCCATCAGCCTTGCGGCAGCTTGCTCGTATCCCAGCCCCCGCCCAAGGCACGGATCAAAAGAACACTTGCGTCCATGCGCCTTCGCAGCAGGTCGACCCCGGTCCTCTGATTAGTAAGAGCGATATTTTGCGCGGTGATGACTTCGAGGTACGTCACTAATCCTCCTTTATAACGATTAATGGCCAGTTCGACGGAGTTCTCAGCGGCGGCAATAGCCTCCTGCTGTTTCACGGATTCCTGCTCGAGAATGCGAAGCACCGCTAAGTTATCTTCTACCTCACGGAACGCTGTGAGAGCCGACTGCCGGTAATCAGCAACAGTGATGTCATAACCGGCCTGCACGCTTTCCAGTTGCGCCCGCCTGCGGCCTGCATCGAAGATATACTGAGCAACTTGCGGCCCCACGGCCCAGTAGCGGCTCGGCCAGGTAAACCAATCGACGATGCTGCCGCTTTGCAAACCGCCTACGGCGGTAATCAGCAATTGCGGGAAGAAAGCGGCGCGGGCAATGCCGATCTGTTCATTCTGAGCAGCCATCCGCCTTTCTGCGATGGCGATGTCGGGCCTGCGTTCTAGCAGCTGTGAGGGAACGCCGGTCGGGATCACGGGCGGCATTCGTTTCAACGGCGCCGCAGGCAGCTTGAACTCTTCCGGATTTTTTCCAATCAACACCGCAATGGCATGCTCGTATTCGGCGCGAGCGGCCTCCACATCAATATCTTGCGCTTGCGTTTGATTCAGCTGAGTTTGCGCTTGCGTGACTTCGGCCTTTGAGGCTACCCCTCCGTTGTAGCGGTTCTGGGTTAGTTGCAGAGCTTTCTCGAAGGCGATGACGTTGTTGTCCAACAGTTCTTTTTGCGCATCCAGGCTGTGAGCTTCGAAATAATCAATAGCTAACTCGCTTTGCAGGATCAGTTTTACGTTTTGAAAGTCGGCAGCGGAGGCCTGATAATTTTCACGCGCGGCGGCGATGCTGCGACGAATCCGGCCCCAAAGGTCGGCTTCATAAGAAATGTCAAAAGGCAACACAAACCCGCCATAATTAATCCCCCGAGTGCCAATCGGATTGTTTGCCGAAACTCGGTTAGCGCTGATGTCGGGACCTGCCGAGATCGTGGGATACAGGGCAGAGCGGTTGAAGCGGATGGCGGCCTTGGCTTGGCGGAAACTTGCTTCGGCTGCCCGTAATGTTTGGTTCGCGGCGGGAACCTGCACCTCCAGGGCGTCAAGTTGAGGGTCACCGAAAAAGTTCCACCAATCCCCTCGAAGCGTGGCGTCGCTGGGTTGTGCGGTCTTCCAGCCGTTCGATTCCGTGTAACTCGCGGGCGGCTGTTCGCTATAGGCGGGAGCTGCAGGCACGCTTGGTCTTGTATATTTTGGCCCCACTGTGCAACTTGCCAGAAGGGTTGTCAGCGCAAGAGTTGTGAAAATAGCCTTTCGATGTGTCATGAGCCGGTCACCTGCACTTTCTCGCCGGAAACAATCGAGTCGCTTGGGTTGACAATAACAGAGTCGCCCCCCTTTACTCCACTGACAATTTCGACAGTATCTCCGTAGTCGCGGCCCATAACGACCGGGACGAGAGCTGTCCGGCCGTCGCGGACCAATGCTATTTGCAGCCCCTCGGCCCGGAACAGAAGAGCGTTCGAAGGCACGGTAACAGCCTCTATCTTTGAGGGAAGCTTTAAATGTACGGAACTGTAAGAGCCAGGAAGTAGTTCGCCCGTTGGGTTCTTCACGTCCACTTCGACCAACAGGGTTCGAGAGGACATGTCGATAGCGTCGGCGTTACGCACGACCGCGCCATGGAACTGACGGCCCGGAAACTCGTTCAGAGTGAGATAAGCGGTTACTCCTGGTTTAGCAGCGCGGGAGTACGCTTCCGGCACCGAAACGTACACGCGCAGAATGGCATTTGATGCAATATGAAAGAGCTCTTTACCAGGAGCATTCGCTCCGGCATTAATTAATGCGCCCACATCGATGTTGCGGGCTGTAATGACACCGTTAAAAGGCGCGTACACCCTCTCATATGCCACCATCTGCTCTAACCGCTTCACGTTGGCTTCG
>JAFAZU010000635.1 GCA_019239585.1 Acidobacteriaceae bacterium | reverse complement strand
CGCAAAGGCGACCGCTGATTATGCCGGTCATCCTGGAAGTGTAGCTTTCCTAGTTCAATTAGCTATACAATATTCCTGATACTATTCCCTAGAGGGTATCTTATGAAAAAACTGTTTCTTGCATCGGTCCTGGCCGCTTCCTTATGTTCGTTCGCCGCTTCAGCGGAAGAGTTAACCGGCTATATCTCGGATTCTCATTGCGGTAAAGGGCACAACAGCCCTAGCGAAAAGAACACGGCCTGCATCAACAAATGTCTCGGCGGCGGTTCTGACCCGGTCCTGGTCAGCAATGGCAAGGTGATGAAATTTGATGCCGATTCAAAGGAAAAGGCAAAGGCTCTGGCTGGCGAGAATGTAAAAATCGACGGAACTGTGGACGGAGATACCGTCAAGGTCAATTCTATCGAAAAAGCCAGCAGTTAACCCGTTTTTCAATGCTCAAACTCGAGGTTCAGCCGACCCGCTGGGCCTCGATACAATACCGCCATATTCTTCAGCTTGTGCTTGCCGTCGAGCGGAAAGTAGAGATAGCCCTCTATCGGCTGCACAGACTCTGTTTGCGGAAACTGCTTGGCTTTTAAAGCCTCCAGCAACTTATCATTGCCCTTGCTTTTTTCGTCCATTTTGGAGGAGAGAGCTACAGGCTTTGAATTGCCCGGCGATGATCCGCTACCCCCGCCAATCATGCCGCCGAAGCCGCCGAACCCGGAGGTTTGCTTCTTCGTTTTGTCTGTTGTGCTGCTCACCACCATCGCGCCACCCCCGGCAATCTGCGCCGGGTCGAATGGTTTCGACCGCTCCCCGTCGTCATGCGCCAGAAGAATAAAATCGTCGGGGCTCATCTGCACCGGCTGATCGGTTTTCGGAATGATCCGCACTTCCAATAGTGCAATTCCTTTACCTGGGTCCATGCCCAGCTTCTGGGTAACTTCCTCTTCCGTCATATAGATAGTCGCCACTACATCCACCTGCTCATTACCGGCGCTGGTGTTTGCGGAAACTACTTTCTTTGCTCCAAAGGAAGCTGCCGCAGCCAACAAAAACACGACGGAACCGTAAAACAGCCGCATAAGAATTCTGCTTTGAAAATACCACTTTTCATTGAATGAGAAGATATACCTTCGAGCATAAGACAGTTATGACGGTCGTAAGCGCCAGGGACGCTTTCCGTGGAACGCCTGAGATCCAGGTAAAATCATCCGCGCCCGGCTGGACTTGCCTGCATATTGCGCCCGAACTACGCTTGAAGGATCGTGTTGTCGGTTTTTTTCGTTCACAAATGATGAAAGATCTTTCCACCGATCTTTGCGAGCAACTGGCCACGGCGATGGATGAGCTGCTCGGGAATGCGCTGGAACACGGCTGTAATACTGATCCTAAGCTTGGCGTGGAACTCTCTTATATCCGCACGGCCCGCGCCATTCTGCTTCATCTGCGGGATGCCGGCCCGGGCTTCTCCTTAGACGATCTTGAGCACGCTGCCGTCAATAATCCGCCGGAAGATCCAATGCGTCATGCCAATTTCCGGTCCGCAATGGGCTTGCGTCCGGGCGGCTTTGGAATCATGCTCGTGAAAAGGATCGCGGACGAGCTGATCTATAACGAAACCGGTAACGAGGTTTTATTCATTAAATATTTGTGATGACCACGCTTTTACTGATTGCAGCTGCTTTTGCAGCCGGAGCCATCAATTCAGTAGCGGGTGGTGGAAGTTTTCTGACATTTCCTTCCCTTGTTTTCGCCGGTGTTCCAGCCGTGATTGCGAATGCCTCCAACACCGTAGCTCTCGTTCCGGGTTCACTAGCCAGCGCCTTTTCCTATCGCGGCGATATCGCCCGCGTAGAAGAGGGCCGAGTTAAGACTTGGTTCTTCGTGAGTCTCCTGGGGGGCGCTCTCGGTGCGTTGCTTCTTCTTTCTACATCGGACAAAACCTTCCGGCAGGTAGCGCCTTGGCTTCTGCTCTTCGCTACGATTCTCTTTGCCTTTGGCAGCCGTATCAGCATGGCGCTGCGTGGCCGTCTGCACTCCAACCAGGCCCTGATGCTAATCCTGCTCTTCCCCATTGCCGTGTATGGCGGCTACTTCGGCGGAGGCATCGGCATCATGATTCTCGCCGCTTTTCGACTTTATGGCCTGACAGATATCCACGGTATGAACGGAATTAAAACGATCCTGAGCGCTGCCTTAAATGCCATCGCCTCCTGCATCTTCATCGCCGCTCACCAGATCTGGTGGCGTCCCACGCTACTCATGATGGCTGCCGGTATTGCAGGCGGCTATCTTGGCCCGGTGATAGCGCGCCGCATGAAACCAGAAATTATTCGAGCGATTGTCATTGTAGTAGGCATTATCATGACGGTTTACTTCTTCCGGATCGCCCCGCGCTGAGTTCCTCCCGCAAAATGAAACAATCTTCATAAACAGGTATTCTCATGAAAGAATGGCCCGTATCCCCACAGCTACGTACAGGTTACAACTGCATGCAAACTTTGGCTTTGATGCTGCTTCGCAAATTGCTGATTATCTTCATCATTTAGGCATCTCACATGTCTATTGCTCGCCTTACTTACAGGCCGCACCCGGCAGCAATCATGGGTACGATGTTGTCGATCATCATAAGGTCAACGAAGAACTGGGCGGAAGCGAAGCTTATGATAAATTCTGTAAACATTTAGGCGAGTGCGACCTGGGACAAGTTCTGGATATTGTCCCGAACCACATGGCTATCAGCGGACGGCGAAATCGCCTGTGGTGGGACGTTCTGGAGAATGGCCCTTCCAGCCGCTATGCGCCTTACTTCGATATCGATTGGAACGTGCCCGATGAAACGATCCGCAATAAAACCTTGGCCCCGATTCTCGGCGATCATTATGGCCGCGTTTTATCGCGTCACGAGATCGAAGTGGAGCGCAAGGGTGGAGAATTTGTTATCAAGTACTTTGAAAATGAATTTCCTGCCGCGCCGAAGTCGCTTCCATTGATTCTGGCGGAGGCTGCTGCCAAAAGCGGCTCCGATTACCTTGCTTTTCTGTCTCACTCCCTAGACCTTTTGCCGCGACCTACTGACACAGATCAAGTGCGCCTCACGCAACGCCACCGTGACAAGGAGCTGATCCGAGTTCTATTAGGACGGCTCTTCAACGAGGTCCCCTTTATAGCAGATGCCGTAGATGCCGTTCTCAAAGAACTAAACGGAAATATTGACAGACTGGACCACTTCCTAGAGCGGCAGAACTTCCGTCTGGCCTTCTGGCGCGCTGCGGAGCAGGATCTGGTTTACCGTCGCTTCTTCGACGTAAACACCCTGGTTGGTCTTCACATGGAGAGCCCGCAGGTATTCGCCGACACGCATGCCGTGATCTTGAATTGGCTGCATGAAGGCGTGCTGGACGGCATTCGGGTCGATCACCCGGACGGTCTTCGTGATCCGCGCGAGTACTTCGAACGCCTGCGCAAAGCGTCTCCGGACGTATGGATTTTAGGCGAGAAGATTTTAGAGCCGGGTGAAAAACTCCGCCGCGAATGGCCGATTAACGGCACCACGGGCTATGACTACTTGAATGAGGTGAGCGCCTTGTTCGTCGATTCAACAAAGGAAGCGGAGTTGAACCGGATCTACGAGCAGTTTACCGGCGCGTCAACGGACTACGTCGCCGTGTGCCGCGACAAAAAGCACCGGGTTTTGCGTGACCTGCTGGGCAGCGACGTCAATCGCCTGACAACTCTTCTCCTTGATATCTGTAAAGTGCATCGGAATCAGCGGGACTTCACGCGTCATGACGTGATTCGCGCCATCCGCGAACTGGTCGCCTGTTTCCCCGTTTATCGCACTTATGTTGTGCCGGAACGGAACGAAATCATCGCCGATGACGAACATTATGTGAACGAAGCAATTGAAGCTGCCAAAGGGCATCGTCCGGAAATCGATGCGGATCTTTTTGATTTTATGCGCGACATTCTCCTGCTGCGGGTACGCGGCTCGTCCGAAACCGAGTTTGTCATGCGCTTCCAGCAATTCACAGGCCCTGCCATGGCGAAAGGCGTGGAAGATACGGTTTTCTACAACTACAATCGCCTGATCTCGCTGAATGAAGTGGGCGGCGATCCCGGCCGATTTGGTATTTCGTTGGAAGGGTTCCATAAGTACTGTGCTGAGACACAAAGCTCTTTCCCGACCACGATGCTTGGTTCTTCCACGCACGATACCAAGCGAAGTGAGGATGTACGCGCGCGCCTTAACCTGTTATCAGAGATACCGGACCAATGGGAAAGGGTGCTCAAGAGATGGGGCGAAATGAATGCGGGCTTGAAAATGAACGAAGCGCCGGACCCGAACACGGAGTACTTCCTGTATCAAACACTCATCGGCGCCTGGCCTATCGATATCGAGCGGCTGCTTCCCTACATGGAGAAAGCCACGCGCGAAGCAAAGTCGCAAACGAATTGGCTGTCGCCCAACAAAGTCTTCGAAGAAAGCACCAAAGGATTCATTGAGAGCCTTTATAAAAGTGGGCGCTTCGGGAGGGACTTAGAAGCTTTCGTCCAGCCGCTGATTGAACCGGGGCGCATCAATTCGCTTTCGCAATTATTGCTGAAGTTAACCTCGCCTGGGATTCCCGATACCTACCAGGGCTGCGAACTCTGGGACCTCAGCCTGGTTGATCCTGACAACCGGCGGCCGGTTGATTACGGAAAGCGCCGCCAGCTTCTGCGGGAGTTGCCGAGTCTGAACGTCCAGCAAATCTGGGATCGCTGCGAGGAAGGCTTACCTAAGCTCTGGACCACTTATCACACCCTGCAATTGCGCCGTAAGCACCCTGAGTACTTTGGCCCGGAAGCAGATTACGCTCCGATCTTTGCGGAAGGGAGCAAAGCAGAGCATCTGGTCGGCTACTGGCGCGGCGAAAATGTCGTTGTGCTGGCCCCTCGTTTAGTCATGAAGCTTGCGAATAACTGGGAGGATACAACCGTAATGGTCCCAGTTGGAATCTGGCGGAATCAATTGACAAACTTA
>JAFAZU010000395.1 GCA_019239585.1 Acidobacteriaceae bacterium | reverse complement strand
GAGGAGTAGGGTCCGCAGCAATCAATGATATGGCCGCAAGCAGAGTACTCGCAATTGAGGCGACAGCTTTCTTCACGCCGAATGAATCTCCACTTCTCAGTGTAGCTTAGAAACAGCCGGTTGTCCGACAATACTATTTGCCGCTGCTATATCACGACTGGCTACATTTTCCTCTGGAGCCGCTTTTAACCGTCGCCATTCTTCGGCGTCACTCAACCCTTCCAGGCTCCGAACCGTGTTTCCTGATAATCGGACCACAAACATTCCATTATCGCCGGTTCCTGCGAGAACCGAGCTTTTTGCCAGCGAAATATCGCAACGCTTCCACTTACCATTAAGAATTTTTGGATAGAGCGCAAAAAAGGCGGCGGCTTTCTCCGGAGAGTCCCATTCAGAGGAGTACTGGAGAACGGGCTTCCGTCCTTTTCCTGTCGCCATAATCCGAAATTGCCCGCCCCGGACGTGCGGAGAAAGAGCGCTGGCCTCTCCTTCGCCCGCAAATTGACGTAGGAGCATGCTATGGTCAAACTCACCTACGGACCCTTCGGTGATCTCTTCCGCCTCTTTCAAAGAGTCAGCCTGCGGCAGCGCAGGATGCGCCGGTTGCTCGTGCGCAAAGTAACGCTCAGGGTGCATGATCTGCGCTGAGTCAGTGGGCGCGTTTGTGAATACGACCATGAACGCCTGGCGGCCCAGCCTCTTATAAACCGCGTCGAAAAACTTTGTTCCTTCCGTATAGGGGAACAGCAACGATTGCCGAAGATAAAGCGGAGCTTCCTTCAAAACCGGAAATTCCGCCATCGAAGCGGGGCTGGAATCCACAACCGCCCTGAGCGCTTCAGGAGTCGGAACCGGCTCCTGACCGGCTTGCTTCAGCATATAGGCCATCATCAGCCAGGATGCTTCTCCCTCGACAACCGCCGAATGAGCCAGGTTTTCGTCGTCATTCGACGGAGTGTCCTCCATAAAGTTAGCCAAGCGAAAATGCTGATCAGCCAGCGCATGGGCCAGCTCGTGGGCTAGTGTAACCGTTTCATTCCCTATCGACGAATCATTTAAGAGAAAGAGTTTTTTCTCGTCGTAATCATAGAAGGCAGCAGCTTGCTCGGTCAGCAAATCAACTGTGGATTTACGGAGGTCGAAATCCTGCGGCACAAAGCCAAACATTTTCAAGGCGAGTTCATCCGCGTAAATCTCTTCGGGTTTCAGGGTCTTTTTGATTCGTTTGTTCAAAAAATGGCGGAGTTGCCGCTTCGTCATGCGTCCATACGGTACGGGGTGTTTTTCTGCAAGACCGGTGATCTCCGACAGGGATTGAACAATGGAATCGATCTGACCGAAAACAGGGTCAGTGGCCGCGTCTGATTGCGCGGAGAGCAGAAGCAGCGACATGCCTCCGGCAATAAGGGCGTATAAGGCGCGGCGGATCATGTAAGGGAACTATTTCTAGACTACTAAGGATGTGGCTGATTGAACACAAATATTTCAATGGACGGAGTTTATTAGCGCACGAATGCCGCCCCAGACAATCTGGACGCCGATGCATAACAGAATAAAAGAAGTGAGCCGGACAATAACGTTCATAGCGGTCTCGCCCAGTACCCTTGCCAAGCGTTCGGCGAAACGGTAGCTCAAATAAATGGTAATCGCCACCAAAGCGGGTCCGACAATTGCTGCAATCAACCGGACCAAATTACTGCGTTGCAGAGCCTCGTTTACTCCCAGCGTGAGAGCGACGGAAATGGAGCCGGGGCCGACCGTGAGCGGCAAAGTCAGCGGGTAAAAGGCGCGATTGGCGATATCTTCCTTGGTGATTTTCTTTTTTGCTTCATGGGTGCGTGATTGCTCGGCTTCGCGCTGCTGTAGAAGCGTCCAGCCGGTAAACATCACAACCAGACCGCCGCCCACTTGCACGACCGGAATAGAGATTCCGAAAAACGTCAGGATATGACTGCCGATCAGCATGGAACCGGTCAGCAGCCAGAAGCTGTTGAGAGCGATCTTGCGTGAAAGAACCGTACGCGCATCGCTCGAATAGCCGGGAGTCAGGCTGAGAAAAATGGGCGTATTGCCGAGCGGATTAACGATGGGGAAAAGCGCGGTAAGAACAACAAGGCAGCTTTTCAGGATGTGGATAGCAGCGGCAAGAGTCATGAGAATCGAGGGTCTCTCCGGCTTGGGCCGGTTCCAGATTCCAATGTTATTCTAAAAGCGCTCCCCGCCCCTCAGTCATGGATTTTCTTGCCGGTCTCAATCCACAACAACGTGAAGCTGTCGCCCATACGGAAGGCCCGCTACTGCTGCTCGCCGGCGCCGGCAGCGGTAAAACGCGCGTCATTACGCACCGGATTGCGCATCTGAT
>JAFAZU010000360.1 GCA_019239585.1 Acidobacteriaceae bacterium | reverse complement strand
GCCTGCTTTTCGCGACCGCTTTCTCCGCGAACGCCAGATTTTGGCCACGCTCAACCACCCCGCCATCGCCCGCCTGCTCGATGCCGGCCGCACGGGCGACGGTCAGCCCTATCTCGTGATGGAGTACGTTGATGGATGCCCCATCGATGTATATACAGAGCAGCTCGACCGCCGCGCTAAGCTCGAACTCTTCCGGCAGGTTTGCGACGCCGTTTCCTACGCGCATCGAAACCTGATTGTTCATCGAGACCTGAAACCCTCCAATATTCTTGTCGACCGCGAAGGGCGGCCGAAGCTGCTCGATTTCGGCATTGCGAAGATTCTGGATGCGGACCAAAGTCCAGAACATACCGCCACCGCGTTCCAAGCGCTGACGCCTCAATATGCGAGCCCGGAGCAAGCGCGCGGCGAGGCCATTACGACTGCCACCGATGTGTACTCGCTGGGAGTAGTGCTTTATCAGCTACTCACGAGGCGCATGCCTTACCAGTTTACGGCGACCACGACCGCGGCTATCGCCCACACCATTTGCGAGGCTGAACCAGTTCCTCCGCGCTTGGGCGAAGACCTGGACAATATTCTTTTGATGGCGCTGCGGAAGGAACCGGCCCGGCGCTATGTGTCCGTGCAGCATTTTGCTGACGATATCGGCCGTGCGCTCTCGGACCGGCCCGTTTTGGCGCGGCCCGACACGATTCGCTATCGCACGGCCAAGTTCATCCGGCGCAACCGCACAGCGGTGGTGCTGGCAGGCTTGGCCCTTGTGGCATCCATCATTGGCGTATGGAGTACATTAGTCCAAGCTCATACAGCACGCACGCAACGCGACTTCGCGCTGCGTCAATTGGCGCGCGCGGAAGCAATTAACGACCTCAACGCGTTCGTTCTGTCCGACGCCGCGCCTTCGGGCAAACCTTTCACAGTTAACGATCTGCTCCAGAGGGCGGAACGCATTATCAATAGGCAAGCCGGTGAGGAAGCAAGCCGGGTGGATCTGCTCATTGAAATTGGGCGTCAATACACGGTTATGGACGAGTATGCGAAAGCGCGGCAGTTGCTGGAGCAGGCCTACCGGCTCTCACGCTCCCTGGGGGACGTTTCCATTCGTGCTGAGGCATCCTGTGCGCTGGCGCAAACACTGTCCCGGTTGGGTGAGTCCCCTCGCGCGGAACAACTCTTTCAGGAAGGTATCAACACCCTGCCGAATGAATCGTTGTACGCACTGGACCGAATCTTCTGTCTGGAGCGCGGCAGCGAAGTAGCAACGAATCGTGGCGCCCCGAACGAGGCGATAGCGCGTGCGCAAGCTGCGCGAGATTTGTTGAAACAGGTGCCGATTCCGTCCGAGTTGGCGGAACTTAATACTTCCATCACTTTGGCTGGCGGCTACAGCAGCGCGGGTCGGTATCGTGAGGCCAATGCCGCGTTCGAGCAGGTGGCCACGTCCTTAGCTGCCTTGGGCCGCGATGACACGCAGAGAGCCGGCACGGTGTTCAACAACTGGGGTGTTCTGCTGGTTCTTGCCGGGCGACCTTTCGATGCAGAAAAGGTTTTCAGGCGTGTGATCGATATCAGTCGGGCAGACCGTACCGAAGATGCCGTTCAACCGATGTCGCTCGTCAACTACGCCCGCGTGCTTTACCTACTGGGGCGACTGGATAAGGCGACCGACTACGCGGAACGAGGTTATGCCCGGGCGCAACGGGCCGGAGACGAGACAGCCGTCAATCAGGCGCTATTGCTGCGAGCAGCCATCTATCGCGGCAAGGGTGATCTCCGCAACGCTGGTCAAGCGCTTTCTGAGGTGGAACCCCGTTTGCAACGGACTCTTCCCGCCGGTCATCTTGCATTTGCCACCCTCGCGTCGGAGCGCGCCCTCAACGCGCAGGCAGCGGGAGACCTGCCTTTGGCATTGCAGCTTTCCGAACGGGCGGTTGCCATTGTCGAAACTCTAGCCAAAGCCGGACGGCAAGGCGCTGACCGGCTGCCACTGGTTCTGACTCGCCGATCCGATATCGAACTGCAGACCCAACGCCTGGACAATGCGGTCGCCGATGCTGCCCGGGCAGTAAGCGTGCTGCAAAAGAACGCCGAGCCGGGAACGTTCTCGAGTACTTGCGGCCGCGCTTACTTCGCTCTCGGGCGTGCCCTGCAGGCGCAGGGAAAACGCGATGAGGCTCGCGCGGCATTTCGGTCCGCAGCGGAACACCTTCAAAGCGCATTAGGGCCCGATCATCCGGACGCGCAGACTGCGCGCCGACTAGGGAATCCGGA
>JAFAZU010000236.1 GCA_019239585.1 Acidobacteriaceae bacterium | reverse complement strand
ATTGCTTGCGCCAACATCGCCAACCTGCTCCTAACCCGCGCGATCGGACGACGCCGGGAGATTGCGATCCGGTTAGCGATCGGCGCTGGACCCTTGCACCTGATTCGCCAGTTGGCAGGGGAAAGCCTGCTGCTTTCCGTTATAGGCGGCGTGACCGGGGTCTTGTTAGCTTCCTGGTCCTTAGCATTGTTATCGCGCTTTCTGCCGGTTGTGAGTCTCCCTCGGCTGCAGGAGATAACGGTGGAGCCGCTTGTTTTAGTGTTTGCTACAGGGATGTCGCTCATAGCTGGATTATTATCTAGTCTTTTTCCGGCTCTTGCATCTTCAAGAGTAGACGTTAACGAAAGCTTGAAACAAGGCAGCCGTGGCTCGGCTGGCGCATCACAATCGCAAATGCGTGGCTTCCTGATTGCCGCTGAAGTGTCGCTGGCGCTCGTGCTCCTGGTATGTGCCGGTCTCACTTTGAGAACATTGGAGCGATTGAGTGCAGTAAACGCCGGATTCAATCCGAATCATCTGCTAACGATGGATGTATTCGCGCCTCCTGCCGACGATTCCGGGGACAAGCGAAGAGCTTTCTTCGAGCAGGTGAGTTATTCGCTGGCGGCGGTACCGGGTGTAGAAGGGGTGAGCGCCATTAACCATCTGCCGATCAGCGGCGATGTGTGGACATTCGATTACAGCATTCCGGGTCGGCCTGCCCCGGCTCCGGGACACAGTCCCAGCGCCGTTTATCGCGTGATCCGCCCTAGATATTTTCAGGCAATGCAGATTCCTTTACTGCGTGGGCGCGAATTTACAGAACAGGACAATGCGCAATCAGCAGACGTAATTATCATCAATGAAAAGCTCGCGCGTCATCAGTGGCCCGGCAGAGATCCGGTAGGTGAGACTCTCGATCTTCCTTACGCGCCTAGAAATGACGCACACACTAAGAAATTCTCTCACCGGTTCACAATTGTGGGTGTATCGGCAAACGTCCGGCAGTCCGACTGGGCCGCTGAGGCTGAGGAGGAATTTTATTTGCCTTACCTGCAGCACGCGGACGCATGGGATCAGAACCACCTGGCGTTCGTGGCGCGCACAGCAGTAGATCCGAAATCCATTCTCACGGCGGTAGAAAAAAGTGTACGATCTGTCCATCCGCAACTAGCAATTTCCGAGTTGATGCCGATGCAGGAAATTATTGGCGACAAGCTCTGGCGCTCCCGGCTTTCTGCCATCCTGCTCGGCGTCTTTGCTGCCATAGCTCTGGCGCTAGCTACGGTCGGCATCTACGGGGTTGTCTCCTATTCAGTACGCCAGCGCAGGCAGGAGATTGGAATACGAATGGCGCTGGGGGCGAGGCGCTCCGATGTGCTGATGCTGGCATTACGGGAAAGCATGGGCCCGGTATGTGTCGGGATCGGGATCGGTGTTGCACTGGCATTCTTAGCGACTCGCTGGCTGGTGACCCTGCTCTACGGAGTGGAACCGACAGATCCAGCGACGTTCATAATAGTGATCACAGGGCTTATGGGCGCTTCCTGCGCGGCGACACTGGTTCCTGCCTGGAGAGCAATCAGCGCCAATGTTCTCACTGCTCTGCGCGACGAGTAGAGTTAGGGAATGCGGTTAAAGCCTCAATCTCTTTTCATACAAATCCGGCAAATCATTCTCCAACAGCACCACGTCTCCTGAGTGCGCGTTCTCGCTTAACCATGTTTGCGCTGCCGCGAAAGTTGCGCAAGGAATTACAACTCCGTCCGGTTGTGCCTGCCGATAACTGTTGATTAGAGACGGAATGCGCTGCGGCAGCACCGGTAATAGAACATCAACATGTGACGCCGCTAGCTGTCCAATTTTCCAATGCTCCTCCTCATGTGCGGTCCCCAGCTCTACCATGCCGGGGGTCACCAGAATGCGCCGTCCGCCATCTGTGTGAAGTGCTTGGAGCAGACGCAAACCGGAGGCAAAGCCTACCGGGTTTGAATTGTAGGCGTCATCAATCAGCCGGGAGCCGCCCATTCCT
>JAFAZU010000174.1 GCA_019239585.1 Acidobacteriaceae bacterium | reverse complement strand
ATTCAGCGGGAAAGAGCTCTACTCCAGCGCCAACGCTGTGCCGAGCTACTCTCACGGCGGCGCTTTAGCAGTAGCGAATGGCCGTGTATACTTTACTACCCATGAAAATACCGTTCACTGTTTCGGCTTTCCCAAAGAGCAGCCGCAATTAGCGGAGCAACAATGAAATGCGAATACCTTCCTGTTTTCTGATCGTCTCTTTCTGCGTTTTGGGTCAGCCTGCGGACTGGCTGACGGATGGAGGAGGCCCCCAGCGGACCGGCTGGCAACGTGACGAACATGTCCTGACGAAGGACAATGTCAAGAACCTCAAAATATTATGGAAGCTCAAGCTGGACAACCAGCCAAGGGAGATGCACTCTCTGTTTCCGCCGTTGATTGTCAGTGATGTCCAAACCGGCAGCGGCCCCAAGCAGATTGCGATTGAAGCCGGAATTTCAGATAACCTCTACGCTATCGATGTCGAAACCGCCAAGATCATCTGGCAAAAACATTTCACTTATCCGCCCGTGAAAGAGGGTCGCGGATTAGAAGCCGGTGATCCCCTTTGTCCAGGAGGGCAAACGGCAACGCCCATCATTGGGCCCCCCGATGCTTCCGGCAAAAGAACGCTGTATGCGTTAGCGGGTGACGGCTATCTTCACTTCATCGATGTCGCCAATGGCGAAGAAACCGCACCCGCCGTCAAGTTCAGTTTCGGCAATGCGAAAGCTTACGCGCTCAATATGTGGAAGAGTATTATCTTCACTACCACCTCGCAGCGCTGCAACGGCAGTCCCAATCAGGTATGGGCTATGGATGTGAATGACCCGGCGAAAAAGGTGATGACCTTTAACCCTCGCAGCGGCGGTCTTTGGGGACGGACCGGCGCTGCTATTGATTCTACGGGAACAGCTTGGGCGCCGACGGGTGACGGCATCTACGATCCGGAAACCCGCACTTTCGGAAACGGTCTGATTGGAGTAAGGGTGGAAGGCAACCAACTTCAATTGAGCGACTGGTTCGAACCAATCAACTGGTCCTGGCTGCGAAAGCGCGACCTTGACATGCAAGTCACTCCGGCGATTTTTCCTTACAAAGGTCAGGAACTCTTGGCAACGGCCAGCAAAGCATGCCGGGTTTACCTTCTTGACACGAAAGCCGCTGGCGGCGATGACCATCAAACGCCGCTGGCCCAAACACCGCTGATGTGCAACGAGGAAATCAACTTTGCCTCTGCCGGTATCTGGGGCTCGCTGGCGACCTGGGAAGACTCGGCAGGCGAGCGCTGGATCCTGACGCCCTTCTGGGGTCCGGTTCATCGGAACTTCCAAGTTCCGCTTTGCTACGGCCCGGTTACTCATGGCGCGATCGTCGCCTTGAAGCTTCAGGGTGACGCAAATTCACCTAAATTAGTCCCGGTCTGGATGTCCCGCGACATGAACCGCGCCGAGCCGCCCGTAGTTGCCAATGGCGTTGTCTTCGCCTACGGCAACGGCGAGAACACCGAACAAGCCTACCCCGAGCGCGGCCTTTACGACTACAGTCCGGAACGCATCAAGCATTCTACGCACGCTGTTCTGTACGCCCTGGATGCGGAAACCGGCAAAGAACTATACTCCAGCGGAGACCAGATTACTTCCTTCAACCACTTCAGCGGATTGTCTGTCGCCAACGGGCGCGTCTACATCGCTACCTATGACAGTACGCTCTATTGTTTCGGCCTCGAAACGGAGCCGCGAACGAAGTGACCGGCTAGGATTTGCGTTGGAGACCACTTTACAGGCGTGGAGCAATCTTCTCAACTGCTTCCTTTGATGTGATTACCGGATACACTTCGAAATCAACCAAGTCGCTCCAGTTCGCCATCCACTCCTCAAGCAGTTTACGGTCCTGAGTTTCCATAAGCTGAAAACAACGCGCCAGCTTGTCGTCAACCCAACTCGAAATGTATAGCAATCCTTCGGGTGCCATACGGCCACTTTCTCGAAAACGACGATACACTGCTACGGCATCTTCATTCTTGAAGTGCTCCACTACCATGTATAGAGTTTTCGCCATGAACAAACGGAGGTAACCCTATCGCTGGAGCTCCATCAAGCGGTCTCTCCAATACGAGTTTTCGGGAGCATCAAAGCGATACTCCTCTCCTCGGGTTGCTAGAGCGATCTCCTCGATGGGCACCTTCGGTTCCCGATTGGCAAACAACAGCCCGTTTGCTTCCTGGTAGGTATCTGTGAATTGCGTGTAGCAGAATCCCGCCAGTCGGGGCAACGAGCGTACGACTTCGAGGAGCGCGCGGTAATCTTCGAGTAGCGCCTGTGGCGTACTGACACGAGAGTAGCCCCAAACGTTGTTCTTGCCTGCCGAGTAGGCAATGCCTCCAAACTCGCTTAAAACGATCGGCTGGCAGGTATCGGCTTTGCCATCAACTACCAGCATCCGTCCGCCGGGCCGTTCCCGGCTGAACAGATTCGACTCCACATCGTTTTGGCCGTATCGTTTCGCAATTCGCTCGGGTTGGCTATCGTAATCATGAATGCCGAGAATGTCAGTGGCAATGCTCTCCCACCCATCATTTCCAATCACAGGCCGGGTCGGATCGAGCGTTTTCGTCAGGTGATAAAGGGCTTGTACATAGTTCCGCTGGGCCGAACTATCCGGCAGATCCGGCACGCCCCAGGACTCATTTAAAGGAACCCAGGCTACGATACTCGGATGACTTTTGTCCCGATTTAAAACTTCAATCCACTCACGCGTGAGACGCTCGATGGATTTTTGCGTGTAGCGGTAGGCACTCGGCATCTCCTCCCAGACCAGCAATCCGATATGGTCCGCCCAGTAGAGGTAACGCGGGTCCTCAATTTTCTGGTGTTTGCGTACCCCGTTAAACCCGAGCTTTTTGACGAGGCGCACATCTTTATAAAGCGCCTCGTCATTCGGAGCCGTAAGCCCGCTTTCAGGCCAGTAGCCCTGGTCCAGCACCAGTTGTAAAGGCAGCGGACGGCCATTGAGAATAAATCGGTCACCCTGGACCGAGAGGGCGCGCAACGCCGTGTAGCTCTTCACGCGGTCAACCACCTGCCCGTCTCGATCTTGCAGTTCCAGATCAATATCAATAATGGTCGGCGAGGAGGGGCTCCATAACAACTCGTTTCGGGAGTCATCAATACCGGGATCAGAAAGCGCAATCCGGCGATGTACCTCGCCTACGATGACCGAGTAGGTGTCTGTTGCCAGCACCTGATCCTGGACTTTCAAAGAAACTGCCAGACGAAGCCCTTCCTGCCATACTCCGCCGATAAGCGCCTCTAATCCGATCTCCCATCGTTTGAGATTAGAGGTCCACCTCAGCACTTCGATATAGGAGACCGGAACAACCTCCAACCATACGGTTTGCCAGATTCCCGTGGTACGGGGATACCAGATCGAATGAGATTCCAGTTTCCAATCCTGCTTACCCCGGGGCTTCGCGAGATCCAATGGGTCATCCAGCGCTCTGACAACGATCTCCTGTGCGCCGGTACCTTCAAGCGCATCCGTGATGTCGGCGTGAAAAGGCGTGTAACCGCCCTTATGAGAGCAGACTTTGACTCCGTTGACCCATACTTTGGCGCTGTAATCCACTGCTCCGAAGTGAAGCAGAAGACGTTGTCCGGGCGCTAACGCAGGAGCCTCAAAGCTACGTCGATACCAAACGGCGCGAAAAA
>JAFAZU010000167.1 GCA_019239585.1 Acidobacteriaceae bacterium | reverse complement strand
TTATCTCCTAGGGAGTGGACACAACCAGGAACAAAACATTTCGGCGAAGTTATATAACAACGGTATGGACCTGACCACGCTTGGTATCGGCATGGGCTCTGCCTGGCTCTCCGGCATTAATCTTTATGCAACGATTCTCACGCTGGGCTTGCTCCAGCGATTCGGTTTTGCACACCTTCCGGGCGACCTCCAAGTTTTAAGTCATACCTGGATACTGATCACAGCAGGAGCTCTTTTTGCTCTGCAATTTATTGCCGATAAGATCCCGGCTGTCGATTCGATCTGGGATGCGGTTCACACATTCATCCGCATACCTGCTGGAGCCATTCTCGCTGCTACCGCCTTTGCTCATTTTGACCCTAAAATACGCTTTCTCGCCCTACTGATCGGCGGAGGCGTGGCGCTCAGCTCCCATAGTACGAAGACCGCCACGCGTCTCACTGCCAATATGTCACCCGAACCCTTCTCAAATATACTTCTCAGTCTGTTCGGTGATGTTCTCACCATCGGCGGAACAATACTGATGACAGTCCATCCAGTAATCCTGCTATGTCTAGTGGTGGTCGCTGTTATTGTCTCGATTTTGCTTTGCCGCTGGCTTTACCGGACCTTGCGAAGAGCGTTTCGCTTCGGTGCCGCTAGCGCGTAATGCCTACTTCTCTTATCGAATTTTCCGTCAATTTAGGCGAACAGATACGATTTTTGTAAAAATTCCATACTCTCACAAAAAATACTGTAATTTATGCTGTACTTCTCAGGAAATCTCTGGTACTTTGTACATATCTGGACCTGCTAACAAGGGTTAGTACTAGTGGTTTCTAAGCCTGTTCGCTTCCTGTATAAGCGCGTGAAAAAGGAGATTTTTGGTTGTCTATTACGCTAAACCCGCTTAACTCCTCAGTGGCTTGCGAACGAATTGTAAGCCTCATCCTGGCCGGTGATGCTCAGGGAGAGGAGCTTTTATATTCAACATTTTCTCGCGGATTGCGGTATCTTGCCGCTAAGCATTGTCCAGAACACGCCGAGGATTGCGTGCATGATGCCATTCTCACAGTGACCCGGCAGATTAAAGAAGGCCAGTTAAAGACGGCGGCGGCTTTGCCGGGCTACATGAACATTGTCCTGAAACGGACAGCCTGGAACAAAAAACTGGAATCTGAAAGACTGGGCGCGAACGACGAGGTCTTCTCCACAGTGGTGCAGACTCGTTCTGATGATAAAGCTGATCCGCAGCGCCTTTTAGAGATCCAGGAGAGAGCTAAAATCCTCCGCGAAGGCTTAAACAGCTTAAAGCCGCAAGAACGTGAAATTCTGACCCGATTCTATTTAAGCGGCGAACGCCCTGAGTACATCTGTCAACAGATGAACTTAACAGAAACGCAATTTCGCCTGAATAAGAGCCGGAGCAAGCAAAAGCTGGAAACTTACACCGCAAAACGCCTTCGCAGTTCTTTGCGACCTTCGCAAGCAGCAGCCATGCGCGCCGCCGCTTGTTCTTAGCAGTTCTGACGTCAAGGGAATTGCCATATCCGTTAACAAACATTCTTTGCTAAAGGAATTTATGTCTGAACACCGTTACTGTTTGCAGCAGGACATCTTATCCGTTCACACTCCGGATCAAACACATAAGGAGTGCTTATATGTGCCCGCTGGAGCTGTTGTCTCTATCGATACAACGGATCAAACTGACAAGCTCGTAGAAGTACACTGGGACAGCAAAACCGTACTAATGTTCCTGCAGGATATCCAGGACCGCGCAGAATTGTTGTAACGAGAGCTGCAGGCTTCCCTAAGCAGCTCTCGCCATTCCTTCTTGACTAAGCGCTAGCTTTTCTCGCCCGCAGCCTTTCCCTTGCCGTGTGCCAATCCACTTCGGGAGAGCCCTCCGGGCAGCCGCGCTCATGCCAGCAGCGATGAGCTTCAGCAGCAAGCTCCTGGTCGGTGTAAGCAGTCTCGCTGCCCTCGTGAGAAGCTATAGTTCCGCTGCTGTCGGGCATGGCGGAAGTAGGCGGAAGCTTATCGCTAAGGCCGCGAACCGTCGTGCCTGACCCACGGGAGCCGGGAATTACTTCCGGCGATGGCGATTCAGCCGAACCGCCGGGGCTCACATGCGTCATGCCAGCGCCTACACCCGCTCCAGCGGACACTCCCGAAGTCTCTACTCCACGAGCTCCCACAGAAAGGTTGGCAGTCCCCGCAACCGTGTCGTTGATACTCAAGCCCGCTCTTGGTTTGCTGGCGGATTTTGTTGCCCGCTGCTCTTCTGTGAGTAGCTCATCCGAAGCCTCAACAGGTATCTCATTCAGTTTTGGATCAATCATTTGATTGCCTCTCCAGTTTGACAATGCCGGACGTCATTTCCATACGAGAAATCAAACAGTACACATCCCTGTTTTTTCCCGTCAGAGTGGATCGTACGACATCT
>JAFAZU010000077.1 GCA_019239585.1 Acidobacteriaceae bacterium | reverse complement strand
TTTCCCAAGTTCCCGCCGCGCAATTTGCGCCCAGGCGCTTGTGCCGTCCAGTTTCAGATACGCCCGCCAGTGCTGTATGGCCTGCATCAGGTCTCGTAAGCCTTGATACAGCAGCGCAAGATTGTAGTGGACATCCGCATAATAGGGGTGAACCCGCAACGCTTCGTGGTAGTGGTGCAGCGCGTTAACGGGATCGTTCTGCTCATCATAGAGGTTACCCAAGTTGAAGTGCGCCAGCGCATAGTCCCTGTCAATTTCGAGCGCCTTTCTATAGTACTTCTCGGCATCGGCCCAGGCGTGTCCGTTGAAGAACACGGTCCCTAGATTTACCAGAGCGCCCGCTGAATGAGGATCAAGTTCCGCAGCCTTCCCATACGCCTCAATGATTTCTTCCACCGGAGCGCCGTTCCCTTCCAATTCCAATCCGCGCTCAAACCAATAATCCGCTTCCAATTTCCGCCGCAGTTGATCCGCAATCGCGCCACTGCTCTTCTGAGAGGCCGGTAGCTGCAGTAGCTTCTTGATTTCCTCCTCTTCAAAATCGAACAGCAATTGTCCTGAAGCGGGTTCCAGTTTCTGTTTCCCAATCTGAATCCGAACGCGCCGGCCATCCTTATACACCTGCACATCATGATCCAGTTGGGGAAATTCTTTCAGCCACCTGCCTACGGCACGCTGCGCTTCCTTAATCAGGCGTGGGTGCGCCTTTTCGGAACGCAGACGGGCAATTCTCTTTAGAAGCAGCAGGTCTGAAAAGCGATAATGGGTGAGTTGGGGAACAAGCTGTTGGCGCTCCCAGCTTCGAAGCTGCCGATGATCGATCTTCAGAAGCCGCAGAACATCTTTCCGAGTGTAAGAACCAGCAATCTCACGCTCGGGATTGGCAGTGGGATGTTGCGAACGCTCCCGCAGCACAGGTTGATGATAGCATTATCGGCCCCGGCGGGAATTTATGTCGTATCCTTTTAACTAAACGCATCGATGCCGGATTCCGGCCAGTGCGAAATTTTCCTCAGCGGTAAATTTCCCGACGATGACCGACCGCTACGACCAAAATCAACAGAACTTTATTTTCCAAGCTGCAAATGATCCGGTAATCCCCGACGCGATACCGCCAAAGACCACCCTTGTCGCCCGTTAGGGCCTTACCACGGCTGCGTGGATCATCGAGTGAGGCTATCTCGTCCTCCAGGTAGTCGAGGATCTTCTTTTGCCATTGACGGCCCAGCTTACGGAGTTGCCGTTCAGCAATGTCGTTGAACTCAACGCTCCAGGCCAAGCTCTTTCCTGAGAGTGGCTAGGGTGGTGCGTGATTGCTGCTGCTCTAAGGAAGCGATGCCAAGCAGATAGTCTTCCTGATCCTCCAGAAACTCCTCGATGGCCTGCCGAGCGTAATCGCTCTTAGTCCGTCCTGTTTCCTTCGCCAAGTGGTCCAGCCGAGCGTCCAACTCCGGCTCTAAGTGGGCCTTTCCCTGCAAATTAATTAGTTGGGGCCGAGTATCCATCCAGCGGCGTAATTCCTCAAACTCCTGGGGAGTGAGCTTATCAATGGCCGTTTCGATGTCCTGCAAGCTAGTTATGCCGTCCATGCACCGCCGTCCGCCCTCAATTATAGCCGGACCATTTTAATCGCACAAAGACGGTCAGCAGGAAGTATCATGCGCCTAAATAGCGCGCCCGAAAAGCGATCTTCTTCAGGGCTCTCACATTAATGCATAAATCGTGATTTGTAAACAACTCGGAAGCGCATGAGCAGTACATTCGAACCTGAAATTTGCAACGCGAGAGGCCCTGGTTCCATCGGTATCTCGACGCGTTGTAAAACCTACCCTTTGTGAAACGTGACAAGAAGTGGTATATCGTTTCTTTTGCTCGCTAGTATTGGATTTAGGACCTGCTCATGGATGTGACTGTTCATATTCCTGATGACATTGCTGCCCGCCTCGCGCAAAACGGCGCTGATCTATCACGCCTCGCTCTGGAGAGCTTGGCATTAGAAGAGTATAAAAATGGGCATCTTACAAAGCCGGAACTCCGCAAAATGCTGAACCTGGGCCGTATCGCGCTGGATGGCTTTCTCAAAAGCCATCATGTTTTCGACGAATATACGTTTGAAGATTTCGAGGCAGAGCGCCGCGCCCTGAAAGAACTGGGATTCTGAACCTTGCGGCTGGTTATTGCGGATACCAGACCGCTCAATTACTTGATCCTGATCGGATTTTTAAATACTGATGAACAGGTAATTATCCCTTTAGAATGCAGAAGCTTCGAGGTTCCAAACGAACTCGTACTAAAATGGTCTTATATCGATATGGGCTTTAGAAAGCGCGTTGCCAAACGCGCCGCCGTTGGAACTCCTCGCACTTTAGCCGATCTCCCGACCGGTCAGCGATGCATTATCGACCGGCTTGATCTGCCGGAGGACATTGCCCGTCGTCTGATGGAACTCGGGTTTTTACCGGGCAACGAGGTGGTTCCGGGGCGGAGAGCGCCCGGCGGAGGTCCGCGTGTTTTTCGCGTGGACGGCTCGGAAGTAGCCCTGCGTGATGACACGGCAGCGCGGCTTTATCTGCGCCGTGATCCTGAATCGGATTTTATTGTACTCTCATGAGCAGCAATTGCCACGGCGACAGCCCCCGAACCGGTCTCCTTCCGAATCCGTCTATTGCGCCGCCTCGTCCGGCTCATGAACGCGACATTATTGTGGCAATTGTCGGGCCGCCCAATGCTGGTAAGTCTACGTTATTTAATCGCTTAACGGGCCTGCACCAGAAAGTGGCCAACTTCCCCGGCGTTACGGTAGAGCAGCGCATGGGCCGCGCCAAGCTGAAAGGAGGTCATCAGGATGTCTTTCTGGTGGACCTTCCGGGCGTCTACAGCCTTCACCCCCGCGCCGAAGATGAGCAGGTCACGCACGATGTTCTCAAAGGAGTACGGCCCGATTTTCCCAAGCCGGATGCCGTGATCCTGATTCTCGATTCCACTAATCTTGGCCGTCACCTTGTCCTGGCAGCGCCCATTTTGAGCCTGGGCCT
>JAFAZU010000669.1 GCA_019239585.1 Acidobacteriaceae bacterium | reverse complement strand
GTAACGCGCGATGATCGAACTCGCTATATCGATGCGTTAGAGATTGCTGACCAGGGGGATCTGCACCCGTTGGTCGAGTTTTTTGTTGATGTGCAGAAGCGTAGTTTGTTCCAAGCAACACAGGCTGCAGCCGATGTGTCTCCCGCGAAGGATGTGGAGGAGGTGGTTGCCTCGATTAAGAAGGTTCTTTTAGGTCCTGGACAAAGCTTAGATCCGCAAATTTGGCTACACTCAAAACAAATAGCAGATCGCCTTATAAAAGTTGCCCTGGAGCGACTGAACGAGGTTGCGGCTTTGCTATCTGAGGAGATCAGCAGGAACAGACCGGAGTTTACGTTCAACGCCACCGCTGAGACAAGCAATATGCTGGAAGGTCTGAAGTTAACCCATGGACCAAGCTTGTTCTATCGACCAAACCCTTACGATTACAACTGGGGAGCAGTATTACAAATGTGTTTAACCAATTGTGCCTCGTTACGGATCTGGGGGCACGCAATCGGCTCAAAGTTTCGTGGGTTGGTTGGCATAGTTGCTCATTACTCGGCAATGGACGTTGGAGCCGTTCGTATCCGTAGTCAACTAGTCTCCGAAAATGTATTTCAGGTAAACTACGTAGAATCTCCGGAAAGCGCAGAGCAACGCTTCCGCCCTTGGCTGGAAAAAGCGATTACACAAGCTCTGGTGCTTTGGCGCAAAAATCTTTGATTTGCTCCATCAATGCCCTGCGTCATCCAGCATCAGTTCCGAGTTGTTAAAGCGTCCGCGCCGTTTACCCTCGTACAAGCGGAAACTTAAAATCGGTGGCGGGCCGGGAGCAATGGCGGGCGGTGGGGCAACTCGCTTATCCGGCGTGTCCGAAAGAGTGACGCAGCGGCCTGACTCAGCAACCTTCTGGACATCTGCTTTGGACTGAGGCGGCAGTTGGGGATCGTTCGAAAAGAGAACAGCGGAAATCAAAAGATGGAGCATTGGCTTTAACGGTTGCTGAGTTCCTGCAAAGCATGCTGCGCGATGCTGCTGTCAGGCTTGCGGTCGAGAAGCTGCTGCATAGTCTGCCGTGCGCGGTCGAGCTGTCCGAGGCGGGCGTAAGTCCGTCCCAAGTTTAAATAAAGCATATCTTCATCGGGCGCAACCCGGATGCCGTAGGTAAAAGCAGCAATAGCGTCGTTAATCTTGCCGCTCTGAATATAAAGTGCGCCTAAATCGTTTACGGCGTCCGCATAATCCGGTTTCAGAGTGATAGCTTCTTCAAAGTAGGAGCGTGCGTCGTCCAATCGGTTTTGTTTCGCCAAGGCCAGTCCTAGCCCGTAGTTTGCTTCCGGTGATTGCTTGTCAATTGCCAGCGCCTGCCGCAAGTATTTTTCCGCCAGATCAAACTGCTGTTGATCCAAGTGAATCTGCCCGACAAGCACCAGCACGCGGGCGTTTTGCGGTGTTCGATCCAACACTTCTTCGAGGTACGGCAGCGCCTGCACCGGATAGCCGGACCAGAGGAAGGCAGCGCCAAACTTGAAAAAATCGCGGCGCGGCTGCACAACGTAATCACCCCGAAAGGGGAAAGCAAGTTTTTGATGATTGCCTGCTCCAGCGAGGTCGGCTTTGCACTGTCCAGCCGTCGGTATGACGGCATAAACCTTTATAGCCTGTCCTTGGTCATTCAGTAGCAATGCGAGTGGTGTGGTCAGCGTGGTCCGCCAATCGAACAAATAACGGCGGAAGACTTCCCATTGACGACGCCGGTCCGTTGGTCCTCCCGCGAGATCAATCATGTTTATTGTCACGCCGGAAAACTTGGGCATCCCCTCGCCGTTTACCAGAAAAAGCAAACCGGGGCCTCGCTGCGGCTCGGGCAACGGCAAAGGTTCAGCAAACCAAGTATCGTGAAGCGCCAAACTATTATTTGCTTTCACCTCATCGGAGGGCAGGGGAGTGCGGGGCCGGAAATCCTTAGATTTTAGCTCTGATAAGCCTTCGGTAATGAAGTACGTCTTGCCTGCAGGCAAATCCTTAAACTCCTGTACGGCTCCAGAGGGCCAAGTGATGCGGACCTGTTTGGCAGATGAGGCTTGGCCTAGCCCGAAAAGCAGGCGTTTACTGTGCTGCGATAAAAAACCGGAACCGGCATCGAGCCACTTCGTTTGACCGTCGACCTGTACCCGCGCGCCGATCGCGTCCCGATTGGATCGGGTGCCCTGTAGTTGAAAGGCAATCGATTGATGGCTGTGAGCGCAGTTGTTTTGAAGAACCCGCACCTGTGGCCCCAGGCGGCTTTTCAGGATAATGTCCGGCTTCCCGTCATTATCAAAATCGACAACCGAAAAAGCGCGGCCATCTTCCGCGAAATCCAGTCCGCTAACGCCTGAAAAATCAAAGTACCGATTGCCGCGCCGGACGTGTAGAACATTCGGCTCATGGCCGTTCCAACTGTACTCCTCACGGACGAACTGGTTAATGGCGTTCCAGCCGTTTTGGTAAGCAGCCGAGGCTTGCGCGGTAGCAGGAGATTTCGCTACCACTTGCCGCCAGAAGAACCCCATCAGGTCTGTCGAAGAAGTATTGGTCAGCATACCGCAGGTCACAAAGAGTTCCGGATGACCGTCATTGTCCAGGTCGTGACCGCCGGAAGCCCAGGCCCATCGTCCGAACTGCGCGTTTTGAGCAAACGATACATCCTCAAATTTGCCGTTGCCGCAGTTCCGGTACAGCGAATTGCCTCGGGTGTGCCTTCCATAAGCTTCTTTACCGGCTTGGCCTTGCGCCGGCGCGAAATGTCCGCTGCTGATAGCTCGCTGGCCTGCATCCGACCACATATTGGCGACGTACAGATCGGCTTTGCCGTCGCCGTCATAATCAAACCAACTGGCGCTCATGCCGGGGCCGATATCTTCAACGCCCGCTGCCTGAGCAACATCGCGGAAGTGGCCACCGGTATTTACATACAGATTCTTACGGCCAAAATCGTTGGCAACGTAGAGATCCGGCCAGCCGTCG
>JAFAZU010000640.1 GCA_019239585.1 Acidobacteriaceae bacterium | reverse complement strand
AGCGTATCGCCTGCGCCCACCGTCAAGTATTGCGTGCCGTCCAGCTCATAGGTAATGGGACCGTTGCTGACCGCATTTCCCAAATTGGCGTGCCATAACGGTTCACCGGTTTTGGCGTTCAGCGCTACCAGGTTACTGGCCGTGTCGCCGGTGAAGACCAGATTGCCCGCTGTGCTTAAGACGCCGGACCGGACGCCAGCACCTTCCCATTTGTGACTCCAGCAGATCTTGCCGGTTTTGTAATCGACGGCCTGGAGCATGGATTCGGCCCAGCCTCCCCGGTCGTTTCCGCCCCACCCTTCAGGCTTTTCTTCGTCCTCACGAATGTAATACACGCTGTAGGCCCGCGTGGCGTTCACGTAGAAGAGTCCGGTAGCCGGACTATAACTCGGAGGCGGCCAGTTAGCCGCGCCGCCTTGGTTCGGTGAAACAAGCGCGCCGTCAATCTGCGGTTCCTTTGCGGGATTGGGTATAGGCTGCCCTTTGGCATCGACGCCCTTGGCCCAATTGGTTTTCACATACTCGCTGGTAACGATGTGTGCGCCGTTCGTCCGGTCCAGCACGAAGAAGTAACCGTTGCGGCTCGCCTGCGCCAGGAGCTTGCGCGGCTTTCCATCGATCTCGCCATCGAAGAGTACCGGGGTTTGCACGGCGTCCCAATCGTGGGTGTCATGCGGCGAGGGCTGGAAGTGCCAGGCGGGTTTGCCAGTGTCGAGGTTCAGGGCGACAATCGACTCAGTAAACAGGTTGTCTCCCTTTCTTCCCTTCCCTACAATCACCGGCTGCGGATTGCCGGTCCCCACGTACACCATGTTCAGCTCCGGATCATAGGTGCTGGGAACCCAGGTCATACCGCCGCCATGCTTGGCGGCCTCCTCATTGGGCCACGTTTCAGAGCCGGGATCGCCTTTTTTTTGCGGCACCGTATACCAGCGCCATTGCAGCTCTCCGGTTTCCGGATCGCGCGATTCGAGATAGCCCGGAATGTCCAGGTCATCGCCGCTGACGCCGACAAGCACATGATTTTTGATAACGACAGGCGCGACGCTGGCGTAGTAAAGCTGATCGAGGTCGCAGACTTCCTTGTGCCAGCGCTCCTTGCCGTCTTTAAGGTTTAAGGAGACGAGATGACAGTCCGGCGTTTCGAAGTAGAGCCAGCCTCCATAGATGCCAGCACCACGATTGCCCAGGTGAATACCTCCCTTAGATTGCCAGTTATAATTCCACAGTTCATGGCCGGTGCGCGCATCAACAGCCCAGACATGATCAGGAAGAGTGAAATACAATACGCCATTCACCAGGAGAGGCGTGGCTTTGATAGAACCTCCGGGATTATCGCTTCCCACGTTAATTCGATAGACCCAGGCGAGGCTGAGGGAGTTGATGTTCTCCGCGTTAATTTTGGAAAGCGTACTGAAGCGCCGTCCGGAGTAGTCGCCATTATAAGTAGGCCAAGAATCTGTGGGCGGCTGCTGGAGTTTGGCCGGATCGAGAAATTGGCTGAACAGAGGAGCAGCGGCGAAGACGAGGCTAATGACGGTTTTCAGCAGTTTCATTTCAGTGTCTCCAAGTAGGCAACGACGTTGTGAATGTCCTGGTCCGTATACTTTTCCAGCATGGCATCATGGGTGGCATAGGGGTCGTTTCTCTCTACCTTCAGACCAGACGTCCGCTTCCAGGAATGGTACTCGCCTGAGGCGTCGCGCAGCGAAACGTTGAAGTCATCGATTCTGTCGAGCACCCCCGATACAGGCTGGCCATTCGGTGGGGTAACAGTAACGGTCACCGGCTTGGAAGCAACCATGCCATGACGCCCGCCGCTAATAGTTTTGGGAAAGAGAAATCGTTGTTGCAGCATGGCCGGATCATACTTGCGCGCGAGACCGGCAAAATCACCCGTAGGCGAGTGACAGGTATTACAGCGGCCCGCGCCGTTGAAATATTGCGCTCCGGCTTTGGGATCTCCCGTGAGGACGTTGAGGGGACTTGAATACGGGTCTCTTACTAGAGTGTCGTTTACTTTTTGGTGCAGGAAGTGGGACAAATCCTCCACCTGCGGTTTTGTAAAGCTAGCACTGGCCACACCGCTCTGGGTCGGGTGGCCTTTACCGAGATAGGGTCCGATGGTGCTTCCGTAGCGGTCGTGCAACAGCAGAACGGAGCGCACCAGATCAGGCCCTTGAGCGTTGCCGCGGGCGGCAGGTCCGTGACAGGTGATGCACTGGGCGGCGTATAACTTCTTTCCGCGCTCGGCTCCTGCAGGGTCGACGATCTGTTTGTCATCCGGTCCTACAGTGAATCCCCCGCCCCCGCCTTTACGCGCGGAAACCCGTGTGCCGCCCGGTGCGGTATTGGGCGGAAAGTTTTTGGCGAGGTAATCAATAACTTCCGTAAACTCGCTTTCCGTACCCTTAGCGCCCCGTGAAATCATGCTGGCAACGAGATCGCTCCACCCTTCCTGATTCATTCCCTTGCCCAAAACGATGTTGACGCTATGGCAACTGCCGCATAGCTTGAGTACCGTTTCTTTTCCCGGCGTGTTCGGCAGTTGCGGCTTGTTGGCATCTTTGGCAGGCTCATCCAGGCTTTGGTGGGTTTGCGCGCCTGAGTACGCCGCTGTTGCCGCCAGAAGCACAGCATTTAGCAAACAGATTCTTTGTCGTCTCATCATGGAAACCAACTATTTATCAGTGTTTCACACCCCCCTGAGAATACGGACGTAGTAGGCTGTGAAACACTATCAATCAGGGTTTTGCATGACACGACGATCCGTTTTGAAAGCCGCTGCCGCCTCGATGACCGCAGCCGGGATGAATAGCGCTCCGACACAGCCGAAGGGCAGGCTGAAGCAGTCCGCCGCGCGCTGGTGTTATAAGAACATGAGCATTGATGAGCTGTGCCGCCAGGGCGCGGAGATGGGCTTAAGTGGCATTGATCTTGTTGATCCGAAGGAATGGCCGACTTTGCAAAAATATGGCCTGGTTTCTTCCATGATTTATAGTGCCGGAACCATTCCGGATGGCTGGAATCGCAAAGAAAATCACGACCGGCTTGTCAAGGAGATGCAGGCAGGCATTGAGCGCGCGGCAGCGGCGAAAGCGCCGAATGTCATTACGTTTTCCGGGAATCGGCGAGGGCAACCCGATGAAGAAGGCAAGGAAAACTGCATTATCGGCCTGAACCGGGTCAAGAAGATGGC
>JAFAZU010000224.1 GCA_019239585.1 Acidobacteriaceae bacterium | reverse complement strand
GGACACCCACTGGCGCGACTTCGCATCGTAGCGCGTCAGCTCGCCTCGCATTTGTTGACCGACCACGTACAGCTTCTTGCCATCAGGGCTAAACACCGGCGCTAGTGAGTTCAGTTGGCCGGTGGTAATCTGTACTGGTCCGCGTCGGAACGCTCTCAGAAGCCCGCCTTGCTCTCGCATCGCCCAGACCTCGGTCTTCTCCTGGCGGGTCGCCTGAAACACGAAGTATTTGCCGTCCGGCGCCCAGTTGCCGCAACACTCGGCGGGCGGTTGGTTCCAGCCGGAAAGCAATGGATGAAGTCCCGTTCCATCTGCCGATGCTTCCCAGATCGCCAGCGGACCGGCTCTGTCCACAACATTACCAAGCGTGAATCGTAGGCGCTGTCCATCCGGCGACCACCGCAACCAGAAGGCCGTTCCGGGAAGGGTCGCCAGCTTCCTGGGCTCTTTTCCGTCACGGGCTACCCGATACAAATCGCGACCGATCACATATGCAATCTCCTGACCATCGGGCGACCAGGCGGCACCTGTAGTTAATACATTCCCCACGCGCCGGGGCGTACCCACCGGTACGGGCACAATCCAAAGCGGCCAGCGGCCCAATCCACTGGTAAACTGAGCGATCAGAATCTCCGATCGTTTCGGAGAAATGTCCAGGACCTCGGGCATTTCTAGGGAAATCGGCAGGGTAGTTGTCCCTCCGCCTGCTGTCGGAACTTGAGCCACTGCGGCCGTTGTGCCCGCCCCTTCCTGGAGGTAAAGTCGTGATCCGTCGGTAACCATCGCGCCCAGATACCCGCCTTTCCCCTCGCCATCGTTGGAGATCTGAGCATAGCCCGACGCTCTTGGTGACAGAAACGGACTTAGCAGCAGGTATAGCAGGATCAACAGACAGATGACTCCCGCGACCGCCGGAACCAAACGGCTGCGGCGAACTCCCCGGACCCGTTCGAGGTCACCACGAACTTCCGAAGCCTGCTGATACCGCAACTCGCGATTCCTCTGTAGGCACTTCGAGATGATGCGTTCCAGTTTCCCCGGCACGCGAGCATTCAGGCGTGTTGGGGAAACCGGAGTCCTGTGAAGGATGGCGTCAAAGATCGCCGCCGCAGAATGGCCGGCAAACGGAGCAACTCCCGTCGCCATCTCATAAAGCAGAGCGCCGAAAGAGAAGAGATCGCTCCTTGTATCCAGCGGCTTGCCCAACACTTGCTCAGGGGACATATACTCTGCCGTCCCTAATGCTGCCCCGGCATCTGTGAGTTGCTCTCCCTTTCCAGCGATTCCATATAACTTGCCGGTTCGGGGCTGCATGAGTTCAGCCGTGGAAAGCTTAGCCAAGCCAAAATCGAGCACCTTGGCGTGTCCCCGATTAGTGACGAAAACGTTAGCCGGTTTAATATCGCGATGTACAATGCCCTGGGTATGAGCGGCTTCGAGCGCGTCGCAAATCTCGATTGCCAGAGTCAGTAGTGTTTCTGTCTGCAACTGCTGCCCGGCGATATGATGCTTCAGCGTAGCGCCTTCCAGATACTCCATGACGATGAACACGCGGCCATCTTGCTCGCCGATATCGTGAACCGTGCAGATGTTCGGATGATTTAATGACGAAGCGGCTCGCGCTTCGCGCTGAAAGCGAGCAAGGGCTTGCAGGTCACGCGCCAATTCATCCGGCAGGAATTTGACCGCAACTAGGCGATGTAGCCGGACGTCCTCCGCCTTGTAAACTACGCCCATCCCCCCGCCGCCAATCTTCTCGATAATTTTGTAATGTGCAAGCGTGCTTCCGATGAGTGGGTCCTTGCTCCTTGGCGCCGCGTCCTTGCCTTGGCTGGCGAGGGACCGTGCAGCGACTTCTATCGCCGGGCTTTCCAGGAAATTTCCGGCTTCCTCGTACGAACACAATAGGGATCGGACCTCCCATTCCAATGTCTGGTCGCCTCCGCAAGCCTGCCGCACAAACGTTTCGCGCTCGCCCGGCGGCTGCTGCAAGGCTGACTGCAGCAATTCATCAATGCGCTGCCACTGCTCAGACTGCATGGGCAGTTCCACCGGCCATTTCACGGTAGAGCCATGCTTTTGCCGTGCTCCAGTCGCGCATTACGGTCACAGGCGACACCTTGAGCACTTCAGCCGTCTCTTCGACGCTCAGGCCGCCAAAGAAACGCATTTCTACTACCTGCACTTTGCGTGGATCGAGCCGCGCCAGAGCGTTCATAGCATCATCGAGCGCCGCCAGATCGGCAGTCCGCTCGCCGTCTACAACGGCAGCTTCTTCCAGCGAGACATGCGGTAAACCGCCTCCGCGTTTCAGATTGTGTCTCCGGGAATAGTCCACAAGAATACGCCGCATCAACTGCGCTGCTACCGCAAAAAAGTGGGCGCGGTCCTGCCACTGCATCCTTTTGTAATCCACCAGGCGGATATAAGCCTCGTTGACTAAAGCGGTCGTTTGGAGACTATGATCGGAGCGCTCTCGTTGCATGTAGTGGTGAGCCAGGCGGTGCAGTTCGTCATAGACAATCGGAGTCAGCCTTTCGAGCGCGCTCCTGTCTCCGTCGCCCCAGGCGTGGAGTAGCTCACTGACATCGCTGCCCCGTTCGTCCCATCCCATAACTGCGGCGAATTATAACACCGGGTGAGTGATAGTTTGCGTGTGCCTTTTGCGCCTATCCAAAGTGGAGGGATATGAAACGACATTGCACTCTTTATTTACTCGCGCTTACTCTCGCGCTGAGTGTTACATCGAATGTTTTTGGGGACCAGCCCGCTCTCGGCACAATTGATTTTCCAGGCGCCAGCTCCACGCAGGCCTGGGGGATCAACTCGCGTGGTGAGATTGTGGGGTTTTACGTAAGCACGGACAACGTGACTCATGGCTTTGTGCTGCGGTGGAACCAGTTCCGTACGGTCGACTTCCCGGAGGCTGCGTCAACATCAGCTAACGCCATTAACGAGCGCGGTGAAATTGCCGGGTCATATGTGAGCGCGGACGGTGTGACCCACGGCTTTGTGCTAAGCGGAGGCCGTTTTATGACCGTTGACTTTCCCGGCGCACTTAGCAGCGAGGTCCTTGGGATCAATGAGCGCGGCGAACTCGTAGGTGATTACAGCCTGACCAGCACAACCCCGTGCTGCGCTTCCGGAACCCATGGCTTCTTGCGGAATCGGGGCCGTTACACTCCCGTTGATTATCCGAATGCTGTCTTCACCTATGCCAATGGAATTAACTCGCGCGGCGAGATCGTCGGAGCATATAACGACGGTAACCCCCACGGCTTTTACCTGAATCGGGGCTATTAACCCCGATAGCGGGTTTTACCTCGCCGATATGGCGGATGGACGGTGAGAAAAGAAGGCGTGCTTTGATTGGATGGGGTCAAGTTGATAAGCGACCAAGGCAGCCGTCACGTGGAGGAATCCGTTGCAGGGCAGGC
>JAFAZU010000148.1 GCA_019239585.1 Acidobacteriaceae bacterium | reverse complement strand
TAGATCTGTCGATACTACTCTTTCTTGGCTTTAACGAGTAGGATGACGGCATGGGAAAACTCCGATATGCCGTCCCGCTCAGTTTTCTCTTCGTGTCTTTACTCCAAGCCCAAACCGAAGCCGATATCGTTGGCATCGTGCTTGATGGTCACACCGGTCAAGCGCTCTCAAATGTTGCTATCCGATTAATCGGGCGCACAGACCGAACCCAATCCGATGCAGCGGGACGCTTTACGCTTTCCCATATTTCCCCCGGCGACTATCTTTTGCAAGCTTCCACCGTTGGTTATCACGCCGTCAACAGCGAGCTTCATCTCCATTCCGGTGAGACCAGTCAGCTTCAATTAGTTCTCACTCCCGACGCATTCCGGCGAGTTGATACCGTATCCGTTCAGGCGGGCTCGCTATTTGACCCAACCGGCGATGATGCTATAGACCGATTCTCCCTGACCGGCAATGATATTAAAAATCTGGGTACGGTTCTCGCTGACGATCCTCTTCGAGCGGTTCAGGCCATTCCAGGCGTTAGCTCAAATGACGACTTCGAAGCCCGGTTCTCGGTGCGGGGCGCTGATCCGAACCGGGTAGGCATCTACCTGGACGATATTCAGTTGCATCAGGCTGTTCACACCCTTGAGGGCACGACCACCTCAGGCTCGAACAGTATTTTCAACGCGAATTTAATTCAAGGAGTAAATCTTTATGACGGAGCCGCGCCCTCCCGTTTCGGAAACAGCTCCGCCGGAGCCCTCGATATGCAGATGCGCGATGGAAACCGTGACGACTACTCATTTCGGATCGTAGCTAATTTCGCGTACACGGGCCTGATGGCGGAAGGACCGTTCGGCAAATTCCAACGATGCTCCTGGATCTCCGGATTTCGCAAGAGCTATCTCCAATATCTTCTCCAGCAGACATCGACCGATCCTTCCATGTCATTCGGATTTCAGGACCTTCAGGGGCGACTCGTATGCAAGGTGAATCCCCAAAATACTTTCAGCCTCGACGTCATGGAAGGCGATACTGGCCTTGATCTGTCGAGCCGCCGCGTTACGCTAGGGCCCAACTCTCTGATGATGGCCCGTCAGAAGTTTACGATTGCCAACCTAGGGTGGCAATTCATAGCGGGTGACAATCTGTTGATCACGAACCACGTCGCTTGGACACGAGACAGCTTCAATGACGTGAATCCCATTCCGGCTCCCCTGGGGAGCGGCAACTATCGCGAATGGGTGTGGAACTCGCACGCCGCTTGGCTGTGGAATGCGAAAAATCCTTTTGATGTCGGCTTCAGCATCCGGTCTCTTCGGGATAGAGGCTATCAAGAGCAGTACAATTCGCCGACCGTCCTCCAAGTTCTCGATCAATACGGCGGAGCGGGAGTCTTGGCCGGTGGATTCATCCAACAGGGCTGGACTACCGCCAATGGCCACCTGCACTTAACTGCGGGGGGCCGATGGGACCGTCATTCGTCCGATGCCGTGAGCGCGTTCTCACCCCAAGCGGGCCTCACATTCAGCCCTTGGTCATCGACGCAATTTCAATTCGGCTGGGGCCAGTATGCGCAGTTTCCCGAAATTTCTCAGTTTACTTCGGATCTCGGCAGCCGCGCCCTGCTGCCCATCCGGTCCACACAGGCCAGCGCCGCCATGGAACAGCGCATCGCCGAGAGAGTACGCCTGCGCGCTGCGTTTTACAACCGGCAGGATCGCGATCTTCTTTATCAGCCGCTCTTGTATCCAAGGCTTACCGACGGCGTCGTATTCGATCCTCCCGCCAATCCAAAGTACGAGAACGGGCTGCGGGGATACAGCCGTGGATTCGAACTGCTTCTTCAAAGAGCCAGCGCAAATGGTTTAACGGGCTGGGTCTCCTACGCATACGGACACACGCAGATGCACGATGGCATGACAGGCGACTCCTTCCCCTCAAACTTCGATCAGCAGCATACTTTTAATGTTTATAGCAGCTACCGCATCCGCCCTACAATCAACATCAGCGCACGATGGACATACGGAAGCGGCTTCCCCGTGCCGGCCTACGTCCAATCGAAAGAGCCTTATTCTTACCCTTGGGCCTACGTCTACACTCT
>JAFAZU010000144.1 GCA_019239585.1 Acidobacteriaceae bacterium | reverse complement strand
AACCAGCCGCAAGTCGCTATTCTCGGCGTGGGCGCTGTCGAGAAGGTGCCTGCCGTGATAGAAGGCGATGCGATCGCGATTCGCTCTCAGGCACATCTGGCGTTAACCTTTGACCATCGCTTAATTGATGGCGCTTTAGCCGATCAGTTCTGTCAAAAAGTAAAGTCGATTCTTGAGAACTGGTCTATGAACATTCTATAGTAGAAGTACTGCTTTTAACGGTGAGGGGCTTGCGGTGGTGAGTCTCTCCGCTCTTATCCACCTGCAATAGGTGGAGGAATGTCTGCAAATTGAATAAAATCATTAATTTGCATTCTGTATAGCTATACACTACCCATTTAGTTGTGTAACTTAACTTTTCTCTTGACGTACCTCTTCATCTGGGATTAACATCTTTCCTGTACCAGGAAGTTCACACTTTATAAACGAAAGAGGTCCGCGCATGACCTTCCAAGTAGGTGAAAAGGTGGTTTACCCAAACCACGGTGTAGGAACAATCGAGAACATCAGTTCACGTTGTTTCGGCGCGCAGCAGGAGCGATTTTATCTGCTTCGCCTATCTCCTAATAGCATGACCGTTATGGTGCCGTTCTCCCATGTGGGAGACGTGGGACTGCGTAAGGTTACAAAGTGCAGCGAGATTAATCGCGTTCTCAACTACCTGTCCGTTGGGCGGCCTTGTTGCGCGCACGACTGGAAGGACCGGTTCAAAGAGAACTCGGAAAAGATGAAGGGTGGGAGTCTGCTGGAAATTGCAGAGGTATTCAAGGCTCTGATCATTATTCAACAAAAGGGAAAGCCCCTCTCCTTCCGGGAAAAAAAGATGCTGGAGCGCTCACGGAGCATGTTGATACTGGAAACCTCCGTCGCGAAATCAGTATCCGAAGCGGACGCAGTTGCTCTGATCGCTAAGGCGCTCGGCAAGTGCGGTCTTCCTTTGCCGGCCGCCATGTAGGACGGTATACTAAAAGGGCCCACCTGTGTGGCGCTATCGTCTAACGGTTAGGACGGAGCCCTCTCAAGGCTTAAATAGGGGTTCGATTCCCCTTAGCGCTACCATTTCCCAGTAGCCGTGAGGCGGCTTTCAATGCATCCAGGTCTGCGCGCAACCCCAATGGTTCTTCGGGAGGTTGTGAGGTCAGCCGTTCGATTGTCGAGACGATCTCCGCTAAACGCTGTTGCGCTACCCGTTCCAGATCGGAAATTGCCTCTTTTAGAGCAAATTTCAAGTTAGTGTAAGGGATAACCGCAATGTTCAAACCAAGCTGCGGCGTCTTGTGGGGTGATTGGGGCCAATGCGTCATTCAAGGATCGATACAGCTTTGGGCGCGTGCGGGCCCCCATGCCACGCAGTAGAGTTTTGATTTTGCTCCCAGCCTGTTCGATTGGATGGTAGTCGGGCGAGTAGGGAGGCACGTAACACCGTTGGGCTCCTGCTCTCTCGACGGCTTCGGCTACGGCTGCCCCTTTATGGGCTGCCCAGTTGTCCATCACGACAACAACTCCTGGTCGGAGAGGAGGTCCCAGCCCCTGTTCGAGAAAACGCAGGAACACTGCTTGATTGGTCGCTCCTGGTACCAGCCGGACCGCCCGCAGTCCGCCACCATCTAAAGCGGCCCACACCGTCAGGCTTGGTCCGTAGTTTTGCGGCCCTGATCCTACGGCACGAACCCCGCGCGGAGCCCGGGCATACCGGCGTGTTAACGCCAGCTTGAGGCCACTCTCATCGACAAAGATTAATTGATGCGGGTCCAGATGACGCCGCTTCTGCCGCCAACGCGCACGCAACCGCTGCACACGAGGGGTGTCGCGTTCGCTGGCATGCAGCGTCTTTCTTGGCGTGGCAGCCCCAGCTGCCGTAGCCAGCGGCCCACCGTGGACGCACCCACTCTGAGACGACGGCCTAACTCACCCAGCGTGGCGTCCGAGTACTTCTGGATCAGGTTCTCCACGCGGGCTGGTGGCAAATGCGAACGAGGACCATGACGGAACACCAGCGCTGCGGTGTCGCCCGTTTCCCGCCAGCGCCGTAGCCCCTTTTCGATCCAGCCCAGGCTGACCCCGAAAAGGTCCGCCAGTTCGGGTTGTGTTTCCGGCCCCGCGTTGCAGGCCTCCACTAGCTTGCGCCGCCGGTCGTTAGAGTACTGCATCTCACTCTGCTCTCTGATTGCAGCGTATCTGAACCTTACACTAACTTGAAATTTGCTCTAATTAAGCTTCACAGCAGAGGGAAAGGCGTTTTCGCTGCCTCAAAGTGTCTCACAACCCGTCCGAAAAACTATGTCCCGAAAACCTCCCCGGCTGCTACCTTCGAGACATGCGCATCGGCTATGCCCGCGTCTCCACCGAAGACCAAACGCTCGACCTCCAACGAGACGCTTTGCAGCGAGCCAAATGCCGGGAGATCTATGAAGAGCAGGCCACGGGAAAGAATACAGTCCGGCCCCAGTTAGAGGCTTGTCTGAAAAGCTTGCGGGCCGGAGACACGTTCGTCGTTTGGCGCCTGGACCGGCTAGGGCGAGACCTCGGCGATTTGATTCACCTGATCGCCGACCTGGAAGCTCGCCACGTGAACTTCGAATCCCTCACCGAACAAATTGAAACGCGCTCGCCCGCCGGTAAGCTCGTCTTCCATGTCTTTGCCGCGCTGGCCGAGTTCGAATGCAATCTCATCCGCGAGCGCACCGTGGCCGGATTGAGATCCGCCCGGGCGCGCGGAAGAAAAGGGGGGCGCCCTCCGAAACTCTCCCTGAAAGAAAAGAAAACGCTCCGCGCGCTTCTGCGGACCGCCGATGTTCCCGTCGCGGAGATCGCTCGACGTTTCGGAATCGCACGTTCCACGCTGTATCGCCTCGCGGAACCCAGCAAACCAGATGGAGGTTGAATTTACGAACCACTCAAAACTCCAAGCGGGCCTGGAACGCGATCATGCGCGGGGAGCTATCGCCGCCTAAGCCGACGCCCAGAAGCCCGGTGGGAGGCGAGGTCGTATACGTGAGCGCGCCGAATCCGGTTTGAGTGGCTGGATGACCGGGTATTCCCGCCGCTACAACGGACGGCAATCCGAAGTTAGGATGATTCAACACGTTGAAAAACTGTCCCTCGATGCGTAACTTGATCCTTTCGCTCAAGGCGAACCATTTCGTCAAGTAAAAATCGCTCCAGACACGGAGCCGAGCATGCGATGGCGCACTTTGATCGGGAGCTGATACACGTAGCTGGCCGTGAGATTGTGGCGGATATTATAATCGCAAGGGCCACGGTCACGCCCCAGATTGTAGGGTAGCGGCGATAGAATGCCGCCTGCGGAAAACTGCAGAAAACCGCCATTCGAGGGAGAGCGTAAATTTTCAGGGGCAAAGGCCCTTACCTCACGCTGCTTCTGACAAAGGCATCGGGCGAAACGCCGGATACCATTGTCGGAAGGTATCCTCCAGTTCCTCATTGAGTACCTTCGTGCGCGTTTGCAGCAGCAGGTGAGCGCCGCGCGGACTCCACTGCATCGCCTGCTTCTTCACCAATCGCTTGCTGACCACCTGATTGACTGTCGACTCGACAAAGCTAGTGGTGATGGTTTCCCCGCATCGGTACAGCTCGCCGTGGTTGGGGATGTAGGCACGATT
>JAFAZU010000009.1 GCA_019239585.1 Acidobacteriaceae bacterium | reverse complement strand
TGACGGAGACACGCAAGTGCGCAAAGGTGACCCGCCGGATAAGGAGCCGTCCCTGGCCGGTTTCTTTGACAATTTCTGCGACTCGCAGCCGCAGTATGTAACCCCGTATCGCATGTCGATGACGCAGCCGTATGTGTATTGGACTCTAGAAGCGCCGTTTGTAAACATCATCGGCCTGTACTCGAATGTGGAAGGCAGCTTAGACGCGCGCGGACGAAATGAACAGCAACAGTTTTTAGTGACTCAACTATCGAGCGCGCCCAAGGACAAGAAGGTTATTGTTACAGTGCATCACCCGTCCTTTTCACTCGACATACCCCACGGCGGAGCTCCTGATATTTTGAATGCGCTGGACCGTGCCTTTTCAAAATCGGGACGATATGCCGACGCTGTTCTGTCGGGACATGTGCATAACTATCAGCGATTCTCCCGGAACGTCCATGGACGCGCCGTTCCCTACGTTGTCGCGGGAGCAGGCGGTTATGCGAACGATACAAAGAGCCTGCACAAGCTGCAAAAGGAAATCCAGGCACTGCCGAAATCAAAGCTGCCTTATCAGACGACGCACGCAGACGTGAAACTCGAAGCTTTCAATGATGCCGAGCCAGGTTTCTTGCGGCTCACCGTCGATGCGAAGCAAATCAACATTGAATATTTCCTGGTTCCTTTTGACGGTAGCCCTGTGCAGCCGTTCGACTCGGTTGTTGTTTAAGATAACGAGCGAAACTTCGCGTGGGCGATACTGGCGCTATGTGTTCTCGGCTGAGCGTAGCGTCCATTATTTTCATCGGCCTGCTTTTTGGTTCGTACACAAGGGAGTGGAACCAGCCGATTACTCCCTACCGTGTCGTCTCGAATCTTTATTACGTCGGCACAAATTATCTTGCTTCTTTTTTAATCGTCACCCCGCAAGGCAGTATTCTCATTAATCCGGATTACCAGGAGTCTGTACCTTTAATCCGCAGAAGCGTCGAAAAGCTTGGATTTCGATTCTCTGACATCAAAATCATCCTAATCAGCCATGCCCATGACGATCATGCGGCCGGCTGTGCGCTGGCTCAAAAACTGACCGGGGCCAAGCTCATGGTGATGGACGCCGATGTTCCCGAAATCGAGAGCGGCGGCGCGAACGACTTTCAATACTCAAATATGCGCTGGCCCCCTGTTCACGTCGACCGAGTACTTCACGATGGTGATCGCGTCGAATTGGGCGGAGTTGCCTTAACAGCCCATCTCACGCCGGGCCACACGAAAGGATGTACAACCTGGACATGTGAAATGAAAGAGGGCAACCGTTCGTATCACGTCGTCATCGTAGGGAGTCCCAACGTCAATACCGGCTACAAGCTGGTTGGCAACAAGCTCTATCCGCAGATTGCTGCCGATTACGAAAAAACTTTTCGGGTCCTGAAGAGTTTGCCGTGTGATATTTTTCTTGGGGCGCACGGCTCTTACTACAACATGGACGAAAAACTCAAACGGCTCCGGAGGGGAGATTCGCAAGCTTTTGTTGATCCCTCTGGATACCAAGCCTTCATTCAAGACCGGGAACAAGCGTTCCGCGCCGAACTCGCAAAACAAGAGAAGCAATGAAAAAACTGATTAACCGGCCGGAACGCGTCGTAGAAGAAATGCTGGAAGGCTTCCTGGTTCTTTATGGAGGGCTGGCGCGATTATCAAATTACTATGTTCTGCTCCGTTCCGACGCGGAGCAGGTTCGCGAACGTCAGATTGCCTTAATCTCGGGCGGCGGCAGCGGGCATGAACCGGCGCATGGCGGCTATGTCGGGGCAGGAATGCTCAGCGCAGCGGTTGCCGGTGAGGTGTTCACTTCTCCTTCCGCCGATTCCGTTCTCGCTGCGATCCGAGCCGTTTCCGGCGCGCCGGGCGTGCTGCTCATTGTCAAAAACTACACGGGCGATCGCTTGAACTTCGGCTTGGCAGCAGAGATGGCGCGCGCCGAAGGAGTATGCGTGGAAACGGTGGTCGTGGCAGACGACGTTGCCTTAGCAGATGTGGAAGAGACAGCCGGAAGGCGCGGCATTGCCGGTACGGTGCTGATTCACAAAATTGCAGGCGCGGCAGCAGCAGCGGGACTGGATCTGCCGCAGGTGGCCTCCATCGCTCAGGCAGCGGCGGACAACCTGGGAACAATGGGCGTTTCCCTATCAGCGGGAATTTCTCCGGCTGTAGGCAAAGCCAGCTTCACGTTAGCTGAGAATGAGATGGAATTAGGGCTTGGCATTCATGGCGAACCAGGCGTGCGCCGGGTCCCGCTGGCCCCTGCTGACCAGATCGTGGATGAACTTGTCACTCAAATCATTTCAACTCTGCGGCTCCGTCCAGGCGAGCGGGTAGCGGCACTGATCAACAATCTCGGCGCGACGACCACGATGGAACTGGCAATTGTTGCACGCCGGACTGTGTCGGCACTGGAGTCGCACGGCCTCCTTGCCGAGCGGATCTATTCCGGCACTTTCGTTTCCTCCCTGGAAATGGCCGGGATCTCGCTTTCCCTGCTGCGCGTGGATGACGGGCGCCTGAAATGGCTCGATGCTCCTACATCGGCTCCGGCTTGGCCTTCTTCGCTGTCGGGAAAGGTAGGCAGCGCCACGGGAACTCTCGACTTTGCAACTGATACTCAGCAACGTGCGGCCCAGCCAGTCGAGACGGATGAGGGCCGGAAAATCCAAAAAGCGATTCTGGCAGCCTGCGACGCGCTGAAAGGAGCGGAGGTTCGCTTAACAGAGATGGACCGAATAGTGGGTGACGGCGATCTTGGCTCCAACATGGCGCGTGCGGCGAGGACCATTGAAGAAAACTTACCTTTTTATCCGCTCGACAATCCATCCGAAGCCTTGAAGGCGCTTGGGCTTACTCTCCAGGAAGTGCTCGGCGGCTCCTCGGGACCGTTATATGGAGTGTTGCTCCTCCGAACCGGAATTTTTCTGGAGGGCGGTTCGGTACTTGATCCGCAGCGATGGGCCACGGCAATCCTGGAAGGGTGCGGAGCAATCAGCGAATTAGGAGGAGCCAAGGTAGGCGACCGAACCATGCTCGACGCCTTGCTCCCGTTTGCGCAAACCTTCCGTGATGCCATTGCTGCCGGACATCCCGTAAAAGATGCGCTGGCCGATGCTCTCATCGCAGGGGAAGGAGGAGCCAAGGCAACTGCAAGGATGATCCCGCGCCGGGGCCGCTCCAGTTATCTGGGCGAAAGGGCATTAGGTCATCCTGATCCAGGCGCTGTAGCGGTAACGATCTGGCTTCGCGCCGTGATTGCGGTTGTTTGATGTACGTTTGGAATCTCACTCCATCCAGAAGACCATTTCAGGGGTGAGAGTGCTCAGTGGATTGTAAGCACGTCTCCAAAATCTGTCTTGCGACACGTCGAAACGCTGGTGAGCGCTTCTTGATGTCCTGATCGGAGAGATCGAACGCATTTTCCCACACGCTCACAATGAGAGCAGAAACCTGATCTTCCGTTGGGTCATCCGACCGTAGACCTTCTAAGCCGGACTGGATTCTTGCTGCCTCATGCGAGTACTCGTCCTTTGGTGCGCCTAATTCTAGTAGACCCTCAATATCCTCTGCTTGCAGAATAGCGTCGATTCTTGAACTTGAATACATAACTCACCATCTCCACCACGCTGTAATAATCTTACCCGCATTTCGACCCGCCGTTTCGACTACTACTGTTAGGCCATTAGCGCCGTTGTAGATATTCTGTGGCGTACCATATTTTCCTATTTTGGTCATGACCTGCCCAGTCTCTTTCGCGCTTTCGATAGCTTTATCAACAGCTTCTTGTGAAATGTTCCTCTGCTCTAAACGCTCGTTTCCATGGTTCGTTGCTCCACCACTGGTACCGCCATTACTGCTCATACGGTAGACCAGGCCGCCGACCCAGCCCATACCGCCGCTGTTGAACTCATCGCCACTATTCTAAAAAGAGAGCAGAAGGATTCCAAAAGTGCAGCAGTTACGGTCTGAAACACACTTGTGGCGAATATTAGCGGGGCTGGTGTTATTCAGTGCGGCATTTGGATACGTAGAAGCGGCTGTAGTCGCCTATCTGCGCAGCATTTACACGCCGTTGCGCGCGCATTTTTATGGCGGAAGCGCGAACGAACTATTTCCTTTGCTCTCGCTTGAGCAACTGCGCACTTTAGGTCCAGAGCATCTTTTGCGTCTCAAAACAGAACTAGGGCGGGAGTTGGCAACACTTCTCATGCTGGCTGGTGCTGCTATGATTGCCGCACGCAACATACGCGAGTGGGTCGCCGCATTCCTGCTTTGTTTCGGAATTTGGGACATTACATTCTACTTGTCCTTGAAACTGCTGCTACAGTGGCCGGCCTCGCTGCTGACATGGGATATTTTGTTTCTCCTACCAGTGCCGTGGACGGGGCCGGTTCTCACGCCTGTGCTGGTCTCGCTCTCCATGATTGGCAGCGGCCTCATTTTACTTTGGCGCGAGTATCACGGACGTCCGGTTCACATCAACGGCCTTCGCTGGAGCCTGATTCTCCTGGGCGGAATCCTGATTGTTGCAGCCTTCGTCTGGGACTTCCGGAACACGGCGAGCGGCGGCCATCCGAACCCGTTTAACTGGCCTCTCTTCTTCAGCGGCGAAGCCGTCGGGCTTTTGTCATTCGCCAGCAGCTTACGGCCCAAACACATTTCGGAGCCGCACACGAAATAACAGGAACAATTTGATTGGTAGTTCACAAAATGTGAACTATACTCATTCTATGCAGGATAGTTTGCAAGTTGCAGGTTATTAGCCGAAAAGCGCTAGTGGAGGCCTGCTCGGAGAACAAGTATCGGGCTGCAGCCAGCGAAGTGGACGCATGGGAAAAAGTGGCATCCAAGACGGACTGGGGCAGCCTGGAGGATGTTCGAAGGACCTACGCGGACGCCGATGGCGTAACGATCGGGAATCGAGTATACACGATCTTCAATATTTGCCGCAATCAGTTCCGGCTGGTTGTACAGATCAACTATCAATTCAAAATGATCTTCTTCAAACGACTCATGACGCATGCTGAATACGACCGAGAGGAGTGGAAGAAAAGTCTCAGGAAGGAGCAAGAGAGACAGGGAGTTTTATGAACAGTGCCATCAACGAGACGTACGGCTCCTTACTGATGCAGACCCGGCCACACATCATCAGAGATGACGACGACAATAAGCGTTGTATCGAATTGCTTGAAAAGCTGGTGAGCCAGAACCACCTCACGCCGGAACAAGAAGAGTTAGTGGGTGTATTGAAGCTGCTCGTTCACGACTACGAACAGCGGTTTGTCATTGATCCCGGTGCTACGCAGGCTGACATTGTCCAGCATCTGATGAATGCAAACCATCTCTCGCCTAAAGACATGGAGCCCATATTGGGAACAAAAAGCGCGGTGTCGATGGCCCTGAGTGGGGAACGTCCCCTATCGAAGTCACAAATCAAACGTCTGAGCGAACGATTCCATGTGTCGGCCGAGGTGTTCTTCCAAAGTGAGAGCTAAATAGCACCAATGCAGGCTAGCCCAATATACGCTCCTCAAAGGTCCAGGCGCCCGAGCCACGGTGGAATTGCTTTCCAGTATTCTAGCTACTTACAGTTCCGATCT
>JAFAZU010000126.1 GCA_019239585.1 Acidobacteriaceae bacterium | reverse complement strand
GACTCATGGCTTTGTGCTGCGGTGGAACCAGTTCCGTACGGTCGACTTTCCGGAGGCTGCGTCAACATCAGCTAACGCCATTAACGCGCGCGGTGAAATTGCCGGGTCATATGTGAGCGCGGACGGTGTGACCCACGGCTTTGTGCTAAGCGGAGGCCGTTTTATGACCGTTGACTTTCCCGGCGCACTTAGCAGTGAGGTCCTTGGGATCAATGAGCGCGGCGAACTCGTAGGTGATTACAGCCTGACCAGCACAACCCCGTGCTGCGCTTCCGGAACCCATGGCTTCTTGCGGAATCGGGGCCGTTACACTCCTGTTGATTATCCGAATGCTGTCTTCACCTATGCCAATGGAATTAACTCGCGCGGCGAGATCGTCGGAGCATATAACGACGGTAACCCCCACGGCTTTTACCTGAACCGGGGCTATTACACTCCGATTGATTATCCCGGCGCTACCTTCACGAATGCGCTAGGAATCAACGACCGTGACGGCATTGTCGGGCGGTATGTAGATGCTAACGGTCGTCACGGTTATCTGCTAAATAGGGACCAATTCACCACAATTGACTTTCCAGGGGCCACCTTTACCGGAGCGACCGCGATCAACTCTGAAGGCGACATCGTGGGACGGTACATCGCCGCTGGCGTTTTTCATGGGTTCGTGTTGAGCAGGAACGAATGGTACGCAAACGAAGACGGCAAGGAAGAGGATCAGAACGCCTCCCAATAATTGGGCGTCGCCGGAATGGGATAGCTTATATGAAATTCAAAACGTTAACGCAAATAACTGGAACAACCATGCGCGCTGTGCTGTCCATGCTCACGCAACCAAAGCTGGTCGTCTCAACGGCATTTGTCCTATGCGCGGCTTCCGCACGCGCTGATTCCTTGGTCTACGTAATCAGCGGTGCTCTCACCGGCAGTGGGCAATTCGGCACCGTGGACCTGACGACAGGAACCTTTACGCAAATTGGTCCAGGCGAACCGGATGGCTATTTCGGCCTAGCTCCGGGGCCGAACGGATCGCTCCTCTCTTTGACATACGCAAGCAATCTGGATTCGATCAATCCCGCAACCGGAGTTCCCACGCGCGTTGGCCCTACTGGTTTGCCAGGCTGCGTGATTCCCACCCCCTCCTGCGGTCCCACCACGGCCTTTTCTCTCGGTGGGTTTGCCGGAACGATTTATGCTACCGACATCCAGAGCAATCTTTATACCGTCAACCCGCTCACCGGCGCCGCTACGCTGCTTTCACAGCATACAGGACTTCCGGCCAGCCCCTTTGTCCCCGGCTCGCAAAACCTGGATGGGACACTCAACTTCGTGGACGAGGCCATTTGGGGATCAGGAGGGAAGCTGTACATCACATACGATGCCTGGATATTTGATCCGACTACGGGGCAGAACGTAAAAACAGTCGTTGCTCCAGAGCTTTACCAGGTTGACCCAACAACCGGTCTTGCAATCGCTATTGGTCACACAAATCTAGGCATTGGCGGCGCCACGGACGTGAACGGCACGACTTACGCCTTCAACGACGTAACAAATCAGGTGGTCAGCCTCGATTTGACAAACGGCAATACCAGCTTTGTCACTGACTTCGACCCTGCTGCCGGGGTAATCCAAGGAGCGGCCCCAGTACCTGAGCCCGCTTCGGTTGCCTTGGCCGGTATCGGATTATTTATCGTTGTCGTTGGCGTACTACGAAGGGGCTGCTAATGAGACTTGGAACTGCCCATTTTTCTGCGAGTAATTTGCCGCGAAATGCACTTAAGAAATGATGCGTCGTTCTTTCCTTCTTTTCTTTTTGCCACTGGTAGTTTTTGCTGCAAGCTTTATCGCGCCCGCGCAGGCCGGCACGACAACCACCAGGGCCACTAATGTGGGGCGCGTTGCTGCTCCCACGGATGCTCAAATTGATGCCACAATTCGGGCGAAGCTGGCAAAGTCCAAGATCGGCAAGGATGGATTCCGCTTCAAGGTGGCGCGCGGCGTAGTGACCTGGGAAGGCAATACCAGCGTGATTCAGCACAAGGGCGCGGCGACGCGCATGGCAAAGACCGCCGGGGCGGTGCAGGTAGTGAATAATATTCAGATCAGCGCCGATGCGAAGGCCAAAGCAGCGGCCCACCTAAAGAAGGCCGCTGTTGAAGAGTAAGTCCCGTCGAATATTGAAGTTCTTGGCAGCTTAACAGCGAATTCGCCGTCTTCTCGCGCCGAACAGCAGGGCAACTCCGCCCACGACAGCTAACGGCAGGGCTGCGGGTTCCGGCACACTGGACAGCCCAGGACCGGTCGCAAGCGGCGGCCCTGACGTGTTACCCGGAGTAGCCGATTCAAAAAGCTCAGAGGAGGAGCCATTCAGCAGGAGGATGACAAAGTCGCTCCCATTGGGATTCCGCGCGCTCAGAGTGAAGATCGGGTCGGCTGAGGCGCTCTGAGGGTCCGCCGGGTTGTACGGGTAGAGATAAACTAGCCCGGAATTCTGAAGGTTCGATTTTCCGTAGTTCAGGCTGCCAATCGTTGTGGTTCCACCCACATCGACGACGGTGACAGCAAGCGAATCGACCGGAACGGAGTATAGTTCCCCAATACTATTCGGCCCGGCGGCTGTCGTTGCGCGCGCAGGATCTGCGTAGAAACCGATAGCAAGGAGAAAGTCGGCTCCTGTGGAACTGTTTGTCAGTTCAGGCTGAAAACTGTAGTACATAGAGTCCGCGTAAGCGACCGAAGAACTGATCGCTAACGCACAAGATAAGATTAATGCTCTGAATTTAGTCATTCTGCCCTCCGGTTTTTACAGCGGCGCTCGCGGATGTCGGGGTCGGGAGCGTGCCTGGTCTCGGATTGAAGTCGCTTGGAATATTATTAGGAATTCCAAGTGCCCGGTCCGTCGTCACGATGCCGAGATTAGAACATCCATAGCCCGTGCTTTGCGGGATGTTGCGAACTAAGTTTTCGGGAATCTGTACGTAAGAGGCAGGCAGCGGAGCAGTATTTCCCAATAGTCGGGACGGGCTGAAAGCGTCCAGCAGGTCCGTGATGCCGGAATTAGTGCCGTCCTGTGGGCCAAGGTTGTCCTGTTTAAATAACTTCTTCCCGAGCGCAGCGCCGAGCACCTCGTCCGGGAGAGTCGCCAAGGGCGGAAGATTGAATATAGTGTTGATAAACCGGATTGCCGATACCTGATTACCAACTTGCTTAGAGATATAGTTCGTCTTGCTGAAGGGCGAGAGCAAAATAAAGGGAACGCGTGGACCGTCTGTAGTGACGGAGCCGTCCGGACCACGGTTAACCACAGGAGGCGGCAGGTGATCATAGTCGCCTTCGGAGTCGTCCCAGGTAATAATAATAGCTGAGTTCGCCCAATAACCGCTGGCAGCAATTTTGTTAATAGCTTCGGCCACCAGTGCTTCGCTGATCTGCGCATCCGAATAGGCCGGATGATCGTCATCGCCCAGGAAATTTGCTTGCACCTTCGGGTCAGGCATAGCCGGTTTCAGGCCCAGTGTGTTCTTCAATCCTCCTTTAACCCAGAAAACACCTCCTTCTACGGGAAGGGTCTTATTGTCAACAGCACTGAAGAAGTCTCCCAACCCGTGGAGGTTTTGCGCCATTTGCGGATTGTTCGCAATGTAGCCAAAATACTGTGGACCATTATGGTGCGTGATGTAGGAAGCGTGAGTTGCAGGACTGTCATCAGGGTCTGTATTTTCTTTGTTGAAGCCTTCCTCGTACCAGCCGAATGGGACAGTAGGGCGATTGAGATTTGTTATGAAAGTTACATCCTGCTTGACATCAGCCAAATCGCTGGCTGGATTCAGGTCAGACTGCGTCACTGATGCAAGATTGCCTCCCATCAGAGTCAATGGCAGAGATGCAAAAGTTAAGTTGATCTGGGGAGACGTGGATGGCGGGTTAGCAGGAAGCTTGAAGGGGGCCGGCGTGGTATCAGCCTGTGAGCCCCAGAATGGGTCGGCATCGTTTGAAACCGGCACCCCCGTGCCGCTATTTCCATTCCCCTGGTAAGCTTGGTCCGGATGCAGCGCCCACTGTGTGTTGCCGCTCTGAGCTGCCATGATCGCAATGTTGCCGGGTGTAGAAGGACCGGTGAAATACTGGAAGATGTGGTCAAACAGGACAAAGCGGCTGGCATATTGCCAAAGCAGCGGTATCGTGTCGCAATCCTCATAAGCCATTGTTAGCTCGCCATATTGCTTAGCTTTCAGCGTGACAGTCCCATTCGTCACATATTTCTGCTCTTCGACGGATGCGAACTGATCCATCCTAGGCGTATTGTTTACGACATTCATCTTGGCGACCATCCGCGCATGCGAGTGATCAACATCATCGGTATCGGCCGCATACTCGCTTGGCCCGATACGAAACGGCGTGATGGTAGCTGAACTTCCATCGATGTTGAGAAGGGTCTGGTAGAAGCCGGGCGTTTTGTCGGGAGGGGATGTGAACAGACCCTCCACACCCGGGTAGGTTCCGAAATAAGAATCGAAGGAACGGTTCTCCTGATAAAGGATAAACACATACTTGATGTTTTGCCGGAGCAGCGTCGCGATCTGTTGAGCGGACAATGTCGGCTCGTCTTTCGGCGAAATGTAGTACTGCTGAATGATTTGTTGGTTGTTAGTCGGATTAGATTGCGCCCGACTCGAAACTGGCATTTGTAAAACCAGTAAGAGCAGCGTGGATACGGCTAGTCCGCTCGGAGCAAATTTGCTCATCAAAATCCTCCTGCGTTTACTTAAATTTGCATTAAGGCTTAGGCTTGCAACTGGAAAATAACATCGGGATGTGACGAACTGATGAAAGCCAGTAAGCTCTATGTAAAAGTGCCAGAAATACCAGTTCTGGATGTACTAGGAGGAAAACTGACGCCTGATTTGCCGGCCCTGCTTAGAAGCTGATCTGTTCTACGTAATGGTGCTCGTCTACCAGTACGTGTTAGAGTTGGGGAGAATACCAAATAGTTCTTGAATGAAAAGCAGTGTATTGATTTTTCCAGCCGTCCTCTGCGCCGCAGTAGCTGCTTGGCCGCAAGGAACCCAGACTCCGCCGCCCCCTCCACCTCCGCCGCCCTCCGCTTCACAGCCTGTTTCGACATCTTCAACCGGGCAGTTGAAGCTGAGAGGCCCTGAAGCCGTGGCGCAGCAAGATCCGAATCGCGTTGTGGCAACGGTCGGTGGTAAGCCACTGACAGCAAAGCAGGCGGTTGAAATGCTGAAGCCATTGCGCCCGGAGGACCGCAAGCGGTTTGAAACCAACCTTCCCGCTTTGTTGCAACAGCTTTACATGGAAAATGAACTGGCCGGGGAAGCGACGAAGATGAACCTGGACCAGCAGTCGCCTTGGAAGGAGCAGTTGCAGATTACCCGCATGAACATTTTGACGCAAGCGTATATTGCCAAAATGTCCAGTGACGCGAGCGCGACATCCGATGATCCGAGAAAGTATTATGACAACCACCAAGCCGATTATGAGCAGTTAAAGCTGAACGGCATCCGGGTTGCTTTTAACCCGCCGGGTACGCCTGCTGCGTCCTCCCCTGGGACAACGATTCAGCGCACGGAGGCGCAGGCGCTGGAAAAGGCCAATGATCTGGAAAAGAAGATCAAGGCGGGCGGTGACTTTTCGGCTCTCGCGCGTACCGACTCCGATCACCCGTCTTCGACACGCGGCGGTGATCTCGGCACGGTTACGCTGGCTGATCCCAATCTGACTCCCGATATTAAGAATGCGCTTTCGAAGCTGCAGGATGGACAGGTTTCTGAACCGGTGAGGGTGCCGGACGGGTATTATATTTTCAAACTGGTCAGCCGGACCAAGATCCCGTTTGAGCAGGCGCGAGCCAGTATCGTTCAGAAGATGCAAAATGATAAAAATCAGGCGGTCATTAAGCAGGAACTTGACAAGTACAAAGTCCAAGTTCAAGACCAGGACTTTTTCAGTGCGTCGACGGTCTCAGGAGCTCCGATTCCCTCCCTGCAACGGCCACCCTCCCAACCAGCCCCAGCCACGCCGCCGCCTGTCAGCAAGCCCTAGGTTCGCTCCGGGAGTTACAGCCGAACAGCGCCGGCGTATTTTGAGTGTTTTTGCCGGCTTGTCATTGATGTTTGGCAACCCGATTTATTTTGACTTACGCCGAAGCCTTACTGCACATCGAGGCAAACTGCTTTTCGGGGCGGGTACCGGCACCCCGGTTCATGCGGCTGCATTTATCAGGCAGAGGACTGTCGTTCTAGAAACAGGTCTGCTTTCTGAAGCTGAACGGCTCCGCCTCGTTCTTATCCATGAAGTTTTTCACTTTGTCTGGGTGAGACTCAACAATTGTCAGCGCCGCGACTTTGCTGACCTACTAATAGATGAGATGCGGGGCCGGGCGCGCGGCGAAATGGGAGAATCATCAGGCCTCAAAAAACAATTGGTTCAGGACCGGGCATCGCTCGGGCTCTCGTCCCGTTTGTGGCGGGATTATGTTTGCGAGAGTTTTTGTGATTCGGCGGCGGCGCTCTATTCGGGAGTGGCCGCCAACGAGCATTTCACCCTGGCCGAACGTTGGGCGAAACGCCGTTATCAATGGCTGCTCCGCATCGGCGAACAGGGCTGGAAATGCTGATGCTTTGCTTTTAGAGATACACTAGAGGAGTGGTGTTGACAATCCGGAATCTTCGTGCTGTTTCAGCTTTCTCCCTGGTGCTGTTCTTGTCCGGGTGTTCCGGTCAGCCTCCCGGCACTGCGTCTGCGAAAACAATTAAGAATCGCAAGCCGGCTCCTGATTTTACCTTAAAGGACGCAAGCGGGAACTCAGTAAAGCTGAGCGACTTTCGCGGGAAAGTGGTGCTGCTGAACTTCTGGGCTACCTGGTGCGGCCCCTGTGCTTTAGAGATACCCTGGTTTGTGGAATTTCAGCAACAGTTTAAGAGTCGTGGGCTGGAGATTGTAGGCGTGTCGATGGATGAAGAGGGCTGGTCCGTCATTAAGCCATTCATGGCGGAGCGCAAGATGAACTATCACGTGCTTCTCGGTGACGATTCTGTCAGCCAGCTCTATGGCGGCATCGAGTCTCTGCCGACCACATTTATTATTGATCGCGAGGGTCGTATTGCTGTTCCTCCTCACGTTGGTCTGGCTGGAAAAAATGAATACCTCCAAGAGATTCAAAGCGTTCTCAATGAAAAGCAGGAAGGCAATTCTGCTTCTGCTGGCGGCTTCCTACGGCTGGGCGCAACAGCAGCAGCGTCTCACCGTTAGCCCGCCGAGACAGATCACGATCAAGCGCGGCGGTTCCGCGACGCAGACGTTAAACATAACGGTTCAGCCCGGCTCGCACGTGAACAGCAATAAGCCGAAAGATGAGTATCTGATTCCGCTCAAGCTGGAGTGGGAGAGTGGCCCTCTTGTGGCCGAGTCGATCTCTTATCCGAAGCCTGAACAGATTAAAGTTGGCAATGACACCCTTTCGGTGTTTACCGGATCGTTCGCGCTATCGACCGTATTCAAAGCCGCGAAAGATGCGTCAGCGGGAGCGAAGTCCCTTACCGGCAAGCTGCGCTATCAGGCGTGCAACGACCAGATGTGCTTCCGGCCCTCTTCGCTGATTATTCATTTACCCGTCGTTGTTCAATAAAGTGGGCAACAGTCGACTTCTGCTGATCCTTGGGGGCGTGCTTTCCCTGTGTTCTTGCGGGTGGCAGCAACAGCCTGCGGGTTTGGAAGTTGATACGGCGCTGGAATCTGAACTGCGGCAAACAGCCGCTATTGACAACCATGCGCATCCCGTGGCGGTTGTGTCGTATGGCGAGGAGGATCACGACTACGATGCTCTTCCGGCCGACGCGATTGCAGACTTGGCATTGCCTCCTCTTTTTCGCGAGGGCAGCCCTTACTTTCCCGAAGCTTGGCACGCGCTTTTTGGCTACAAGTACTCTGATGCCAGCCGGGAACATGTTCTCATCCTCAGCAAAGCGCGCCAGGAAGTGATGAAGAGTAAGGGCGACCTATATCCCTCGTGGGTGCTCAATCACGCGAACACGGACATTATGCTGGCGAATCGAGTCACCATGGGGCGCGGTTTGCCGAGTGATCGCTTCAAATGGGTTCCTTTTGTCGATCCAGTACTGTTTCCCTTGAACAACAGTTCAACCAAGAACAAGGACCCGGAACACAACGCCTTTTTGGGACGGGAAGAAGAACTGCTCGGACGTTATCTCGCGGCAGCGCAAATGCGGCGAATTCCTTCCACTTTCGATGAATATCTGAGTTTTGTTTCGCATACTTTGGAGTCCTGGAAATCGTCCGGTGCGGTCGCTGTAAAGTTCGAACTAGCGTTTCTGCGTGACTTGGGGATCAGCAATCCGCCGCGAGAAAGCGCAGAGCGGGTATATGCTATTTATGCCCAATCGTCAGAGCCTTCGCCCGAAGAGTACAAAATTCTGCAGGACTATTTGTTCCGACACTTGTCGCGTGAAGCAGGGAGGCTCCGGATGCCGGTTCATATTCATTGCTCGATTGGGGCAGGAAGTTACTTTCGAACGTCCAATGCCGATCCGCTGGCGCTCGAATCGGTCTTCAACGATCCCCTGCTGCGCAGAACTAAATTTGTCATGCTGCACGGAGCTTGGCCGTTTGCACGGGAAGCGGCGGCCCTGATCTTAAAGCCCAATATCTACGTTGATTATTCCGGCTTCAGTTACTTAACCTATCCGGCAGAAGCAGCCCGCGCTCTGCGGCTCTATCTGGAAGCAGCGCCGGACAAGGTTTTGTATGGCTCTGATGCCAGTCCGTTCTCGAGCAGCGTGGGTTGGGAAGAAACGGCGTGGCTGGGCGCTCATTATGGGCGGATGGCTTTAGAGGCGGCTCTTACAGGAATGATGCGCGATCGTGAGATCACGCTCGATGAAGCGAAGATTCTTGGCCGTAAGGTATTGCGCGAGAATGCGCACGGTCTTTACGGTTTTTAAACTCAACGATGCGCCGTCTTTTAATTCGGCCCGGCGCGATTGGCGACTGCATCCTGAGCCTTCCGGCGCTGGCGCACTTACAAGCGGATTATACGGAGGTTTGGGTGCCTTCGGCCGTGGTTTCATTGATACAGTTTGCCCACAGCGTTCTGTCATTGGCCTCAACCGGAATTGATCTTCTGGGCATAGTTGATTGGGAACCAGATGAGAAGCTTCAACGGACTCTCCGTGGCTTTGACGAGGTTGTGAGCTGGTATGGAACGAATCGGCCTGAGTTTCGCGCCGCGCTGGAAAGCTTCGGGGCGCCATGCCAGTTTTATCAGGCATTGCCGCCTGCCGAGTACACGGGGCATGCCACGGATTTCTTTGCGCAACAAGTTGGAGCGGTCCTCCGACTGATTCCGCGCATTGCGGTTGATGCTACGCCGCGCAATACGATTGTCATTCATCCGTTTTCCGGCAGCAAGCGCAAGAACTGGCCGCTTTCCTCTTATAGAGAACTGGCCTCGCGCCTACCCTGTTCTGTCGAATGGACAGCTGGCCCGGAAGAGGAGCTTCCGGAAGCAACGCGATTTAGTAATTTGTTGGATCTGGCACGGTGGATTCGCGGCGCGCGGCTCTACATCGGCAACGATTCCGGCATTACGCATTTAGCAGCCGCGACGGGCGTGCCGACGCTGGCGCTGTTCGGCCCGACTGCCCCTGAAGTGTGGGGGCCGCGTGGAGAGAATATCACAGTGCTAAAACATGACCCCATTATGGAGTTGAAAACAGCGACGGTCTTGCGCGTTGCACAGGAACTGTTTGGAGAGAGCTAGTAGCCTATCAGCCTTCAGATCCAGCCCGATCGTGATCTGCGGCCTGCGCTGGCGGCCTTCTCATTCCATCTCTGTTATTGCTTCCGTTTGCGCCGGTAGGTAGTGATGGCTGCAAGAGCAAGGCCCGCGCCGCTTAAAGTTATTGTTGCGGGTTCGGGAATTGTGTCATTAAACTGCGTATCATAGAATCCTTCCACGAGAAAGTTAAAGCTTCGCCCGATGCCCGCCCCCGTTGCGGAGGTGTCATTTACAACCAGCACCAGACTGCTCGAAGCCGGAAGTACCACCTGAAAGACATCAGGGTTTGGAGGGAAAGCGGATGAGAAGCCTGCATCTCCCCAGTAGTTCACATCAAGGCCGCGATTGGCGGCAGTGCTGTTCGGAGTATAAGCGTTAAGGTAGGCGGATTCAAACAAGTTACCGCTACTGGTAAGGTCAGTAAACGAAATCTGCAAATAAGGAAAAGGACTGGATGGAATAACAAACGTCTCGTAGTGGTAGGAAACGGTTGGATTCAGTACGCCTGGAAAAGCTTTTTGCTCGGACCAATCGCTAGGGGTTCCGCTGCGGCTTAGTCTTCCCAACTGCGTGGGATCAGTCACTTTTAAGGCATTCACTCCGCTGTCGTAGATGATTGCGCCGAAGGAAAGCGCTGAAGTTAACAGAGTGAAAGAAAGATATTTTGATGTCTTGCTAAGAAACGATTGATAGGTCATTGAGGCTCCGCTTTTAGAACAGATTGCTTAGTCTACCTGTTTTAGGACAGGGCGGTCAATTACTTTTGCTGAAACCGTAGAATTACGTTTCCCAGATGAATTTCATCAGCGTTTCTCAGGAAAAATCCGCGTGCTCCCCGGTGGACAGGTTGGCTCAGACCATCACGAACGATCCAAATGCCGCATTGCGCTTGATCCTTATACCAACGATCATTAAAGAGCCGGTATTCACCGGTTTTGGGTGAGTACAGGATATGGGCATGTTCGCGGGAAACGGAGCAGTTGATTTCGTTTTCTCCGCTAAATGCCAGATCATTGCGTCGGGAAGGGCCTGCCGAGCGGAAGACTTCTGCTGTCCTTCCGATGTTGGTACGTGTTTTTTCGAGGGTTAACTCTTTCTGATTTGCCGTTCCTGTCAATACAATCAGTTTTGCAGGCTTACGCGCACGGGCAGGGGCGCTTTCCTCCTTTTTAGGCTGAGAAGCGGTTTCAACAGTGATCCAACCTTCGGCGGCGGAGGGCAGCGTCGGAGTGGTGTGGATCTCCACCTGCAAGTCCTCCGGAAAGCGGTGATGGGAACGCTTCAAGAACTCGCGCGCTTCCCCGGCCAGATAAGTGCGCAGGAAATCGGTTTGGAGAACCCCAACCTGCTCCTCTGGAATACCGCGAAGGTTAATGCGAATGAGATCAAAGGGGAAAACACTTTTGCCGCCAGCCCGATGGGTTTTGGCCTTGATCTCATCGAGCATGGCAATGCGGATTTCGGCCAGCTCCGGGGCGTCTTTTGTCAGTCTGCCGGCTCCGAACGGAGCCTCAAAAATGGTTCTGCCGAGTTTTTCGATTACATTCGACACAGTAAATGTTCATCTCCCGATCGGAGGATGATTCATGATAACGCCAAGCTGT
>JAFAZU010000733.1 GCA_019239585.1 Acidobacteriaceae bacterium | reverse complement strand
TTCAATCCGGATCATGGGCCGGTTGGTGGGAATGACCGTGACTTCGAGATTGTAGATCTTGCTGAACTCGGCGGCTTCGGTATCGGCGGTTCCGGTCATGCCGCTTAACTTCTTATACATGCGAAAGAAGTTCTGGAAGGTGATGCTGGCGAGCGTTTGCGTTTCGCGCTCAATTTTGACGCCTTCCTTTGCTTCCACCGCCTGATGAAGACCATCGCTCCAGCGGCGGCCCGGCATCAGGCGTCCGGTGAACTCGTCAACAATGATGACCTGCCCTTCCTGCACCACATAATCACGATCACGCTGGTACAGAATGTGGGCGCGCAGTCCTTGCTGCACGTGATGGTTCATCTCAATATTGGCGGGATCGTACAGATTGCCGGTATTGAGCAGTTTTTCAACCTTCAGGACGCCTTCTTCGGTTAAAGCCACCGTACGGTGCTTTTCGTCCACGGTGAAATCGCCCGTTGTATAGGACTGGCCCGGTTCCTTGCCTTCAATCACCTCGCCGCGTTCGAGAAACGGAATAATGCGGTTCACGCGGTAGTATTTGTCGGTAGATTCCTCGCTCGGTCCCGCGATAATAAGCGGCGTACGAGCTTCGTCGATCAGAATGGAATCGACTTCGTCCACAATGGCAAAATTGAAATCGCGCTGGACATAATCTTCCAGGCGAAACTTCATGTTGTCGCGGAGGTAATCAAATCCGAACTCGTTATTCGTGCCGTAGGTGACATCAGCGGCGTAGGCGGCGCGGCGCTGATTGTCATCCAGATCGTGAACGATAGTGCCGACATTCAAGCCGAGGAAACGATGCATGCGGCCCATCCATTCGGAGTCGCGGCGGGCCAGGTAATCATTGACCGTAACCACGTGAACACCTTTGCCGCTGAGAGCGTTCAAGTAGCTGGGCAGGGTAGCAACCAGCGTTTTACCTTCGCCGGTCTTCATTTCCGCGATGCGGCCCCGATGAAGCACCGTGCCGCCGATCAACTGCACGTCGAAATGGCGCATGTTCAGAACGCGCCGTCCGGCTTCGCGAGCCACGGCAAAGGCTTCGATTAAGATGTCGTCCAGACTCGCGCCGTTAGCAACACGTTGTTTAAAATCCTGGGTTTTCGCAGCCAGATCAGCATCGGATAGCTGCTTCAGTTGCGGTTCGAGATCATTAATGGCGGCCACGAGGGGACGAATCGCCTTGATCTCACGGTCGTGTTTAGTGCCAAAAACCTTGGCGAGCGCGCCTTCGAGCATAGGGGAACTGTTTTCTAATCGGTTAAAACTTCGTACAACTGTAACGGTTAGCGAAACGATCGCGTTTCCGCATACCTACCTAGTTTAACTGGAAATGAAAGGTTGAGTGCTGCTTACTTAGATGAATGGAGGAAGGAAAAGGGTACGGGAGCTTGATAAAGACAGCCCTTCTCGCGCCAGTTTCGGGTTAAAATACCGGAAGTGCAGCGATCTGTTTCCATTTTCAATAACTTAGAGGAAGCTGATGCAGCCGACGCGCAAGTCGACGCGCGATTGACGCCGGAGGAACGTATTCAAGTCGTCATTCTGCTTCGTGATCGCCTCCATCCAGATGCCTTTCAGCAACGATTTACGCGAGTTTATCGAATTATTGAACTCGAACAGAGTTGAGTATGTGGTTGTAGGGGCCTTTGCTGTCGCGTGGTACGGATATCCCCGCTATACCGCTGATTTGGACATTTTGATTCGCCCTAATAAGCAGAATGCAGAACGGGTACTGGCGGCTCTCGCGCAGTTTGGCTTCGGCAGCTTAGGCATCTCCTGCGAGGATTTAACGACAGAAGGAAGAGTGATTCAGTTAGGAGTTAAGCCCAACAGAATCGATCTGCTTACTTCCATTTCGGGTGTTGCTTTTGAGGAAGCATGGGCCAGCCGTGTAAAAGGGGTGCTTGATGGCATTTCAGTCAGTACATCGGACGCTCAGCGCTGATACGCAATAAGCAGTCCACGGGGCGAGCTAAGGACAAAGGCGATGCGGAAGAGCTAAAAAAACGAGAGTTGCCAGATTCATAGCTGAGGCATGGTGGCCCGCTTCGAAAAATAGCGGCAAAATTCCTCGTCATTGTTCATCACATGCTCGCTCATAAGTACCTGTCAGACGTGGCGAAGAAACGCATGGCGAATCAGCCCTACAGCGAAACACGCGCCGAAGCAGCGCGGCAAAACTGCACCA
>JAFAZU010000629.1 GCA_019239585.1 Acidobacteriaceae bacterium | reverse complement strand
ATTGGAACTTGGCGATGCTTCGGAATTTGAAGATACGCTGAAAATAACCGGTGAACGGATCGGTAAGCACGCTATCCTCCGCGGAAGAAGTCCAGTAGTAGCGAACGCTATTGCGGCCACGCTCATCCACCTGGAACAAACAACCGGTCGCAATCCGCACGCTTATTTCCAGTGGACTGAAGGCAATCCAATCGGTAACCTCTTTCGCTTCCTGTTTCTCGGTGAAGGCGATGCCGCCCCTCTTACGCATGAGGTCATCCGGCGCGCCGTTCCCGAGGAAAAGCATCGGCCTTGCATTCACGTCAGTTAATTCAGGCAGTTTTCAGCTTCGTCAGGAACCGCCAAGTGATATAGCCCATCACCGCTACGGCCCCAATCAATACTGCATATAACAGATACGGATAACGGTCCGTCCAGGGCATAGCGGGCGCTTGATACTGTTGATTGCTTTCTGATCTCCCGAGCGAAACCGCTTTTGCATTCGACACGGCTGGTGTTAACCGTGCAAAGTCATAGGATGGCTCTTTGGCGGCAGCATTTCCCAGATAGAGCCAATAAGGACCTGGCGCCGTAGCTGGGAATTGAACGGTGCGCCTGAACCCTTGAAGAGTTACGCCCTGGACCGGCAGTGGCGCATCATCCCCGTTAAAAATATTCAGCTTGATGTAACGGCTCCATTGCTCCTGAACCTGAATAGAAAGCTGTGTACGCTCCGCTGTTCTCAAAAGAACGCCGCCCCCTGCAAGGAACCAGTTGTTCCGGTCATTGCTAACGAATACTTCCACATCGCGGGAAAACACCCCCGGACCAGTTGATATATCTAAGCGGTCGTACGGCAGATCCTCGAAACCGAGGTCAAACAGAACCGAACTCGTCCCCGCCTTTGAACCTTCAGTTAAAACTGGCGTCAGCGTAGCCATGACATCGCGAACAGCATGGACCTCCTTGCGATAAAGGAGCCAAGCCGATTTCAGGTAAGCTGGGTCATTCCATCCCGGAATGGTCAGCCGAAGATAGCGGCGGGTCGATACTGGATATTCAACTGTCAAATCTGATACATCGCGGTCTTCCCGCGAAATGTCAAAAATAAGTCCATCGTTCCGAAGTAGCGCCCAGTTTCTTCTGTCGTCACTCGTCTCAACGCGCACTGCCTCCTTAAAATTCTTCTGCCCGGTCACCAGTCGCAACCGGTTGTGCTGTACGTGCCCGTTCAGGTCCAGCACGGCCTGTAAGCCTATCTGCGGCACTACAGCTTTATTGAGCAGTGTAGGCCGCAGTTCTACCTCTTCATGTGAACCAGACATTGTCCGCAACTGATAAGGTGTTTCCGACCCAGCGCGAATAATGCGAAGATCACGAAGCCGTGCGCGCGAATCGCGATACACACTGGCATAAACGGCAAAGGCAGCAACTGCCGCTGTTTCTTTTACTTCAATCGGTCGCCGGAACTGCCAGCGCTGGACATCAAAATCAGCACGCAGCGAGCATGAAACGGCAAGCAAACTAAGAGCGAGCTTCATCATCTTTCCATAAACTCTCAATTAGCCGCCGGAACCGGGAGTACAAAAAGGAAGTTCCCAGCAGCAGCAAACCTAATGCGACAAAAGCAGAAATACGGTAAACTCGCCCTAACTGCCAGACATCGAACAGATAAAGTTTCACAATAACGATCCCGATCAATCCCAACCCGGCAATCCGATTAATAGCTGTTCTCGTGCCAACTCCTACGCTCACCAGGATGACAGCATAAATCCCAAACAGGATTGAGACTGCCACCGTCTCCACACTTAATAAATTTTGCGGCGGTGTCGACCTCTCAGCCCAACCAATGACTTCGGTTGTTAATCCCCAAAGCAGAACCACATGCCCGCCGAAATACTCTGTCAATGCGATCGGTCGCGATATAGATGAAGCCCAGTAAGCTGAAATAAAGGAACTGATTGCCGCTATGACAAAGGTGGCAAAACGCCGATTAAAGAGCAACTGATAAGCTCTAGCATCTGGAAACATGGAGCTGTCACTAAGGAGCAAACGGATAAACACTAAGGCAAACACAAAAAGCGCACCCGCCACTGCCTTCTGACTCTGGAAACGTAATCCGATCCATGTCAGTGCCGCCGCTTGCATCGACCAGGCAATAGTAATCGTGAAACCAGTGAACTGTATCGGTATCGCCAGCGTAATAAAACAAAGCGACATACCAAGGGACAGCAGCACCGGCCGCAAATCTAAATTGGCAGCGGCCCGTCCACCATACAAGTACGCTCCAAATCCCAGATAAGCGCCTGCCACAGCCACGGCCAGCAAACCAAGATATCCGTGATAAGGCCGATTCAGTAGCGCATAGGCAGCTCCGTAATAAACAATACCGTTTAAAGCCAGAATAGAAAGGCTTTGAACACTGAGCACTTGTCCCCTGACGGCCAAACGCCACGCAAACCAACCAAAGAAGAGTAGGAATGCCAGCGTAATTCCGAAAAACGCCGGAATCCGGCTAAGCTCGGCATACTTCACTAACTCCCAC
>JAFAZU010000523.1 GCA_019239585.1 Acidobacteriaceae bacterium | reverse complement strand
ACCATGAATAACTATGGACCCCATTCCACAAAATCAGCAAACATCTTTGATTGACCGCCTTGTGCAGGCTTGCGGCGGAAGCTACTCGCCCGAAGTACGGCGGCGCTATTTCATCACCGGCCCGCAGTGGGCGCCTTCTTACGAGGGGCAAGCCGTTTTCCATGCTCCGGTACGCGCTCCTATTACTTTTGAAAAGGTTATGGAGGAGTACGCCAAAGTGGGCGTTGGCTATTGGTGTACGCACGATACGGACGTGATTCCCACAAACGACCTCTTCACGCCGAGACAGGAGGAAATTGTCAACCGCATCAAAAGCAGCCTTCAAAAGAACGGCCTGAAGTGCTCCATGGTGACGACCGAGACATTTCATCATCCCGTGTGGGCGGGCGGTCCGGCGGCGGAATCCCCGGATGTTCGTGAGTACGCAAAGCGCCGCCTGGCGAACACCGTTGCTATCGGGCACGAACTCGAGGCGCAATTCTGCGTGTACTGGCCCGGTATGCTGGGCTACTACATTCCAGGAGCAGTTGACGAGACACAAACTCTCCGCTGGTTTGCGGACGGCCTCAATGCAGCTTGTGAAACCGATATCGAAATAGCCAAGAATAAAAACCGGCCCACGCTGAAACATTGTATGGAGGCGAAGCCTTTCGAGCCGCAAGGTGAAATTCTGCTGCCCACCTCCGATGCGATGCTGGCATTCATATTCTCCGGGCTGCTCAAGCATCCGGATATGGTCGGTTTGAACCCGGAGTATTTACATGAACTGATGTGGGGCGGCGAGCCGCGTGCTGCTTTGGCCCGCGCTTTGGTTTGCGGCAAGCTGTTCCACTTCGACATCAACGACGGCTACCGACTGAAGCACGACGTGGACATTGCTATTGGTCTCGTCAACCCACTGGATTGGCTGAACGTGCTGGTTCTCCTACGCTCGCATAATTATAACGGCCCTTTCAATCTCGATTACAAGCCGCCGCGCACGACCAGCAACTACGGCGTTTGGGCCGTGAGTGTTCCCACTATGGTGGATCGCTTCATCACCCTTTGGGAGATGGCCGGAGAAGCTATCAGTGATCCCATCATCAAGGAAGCAACAGATGCCTTGAAAGCTGGAGGAGCGGGCGCTGATCCGAGAGATGTAAACTCTGTCGTAAATGCCAATAAGGAACTGCTATCGCTGCATGAGCTAATCGCCCATCGCTTGTTCCAAATTTTGATCGGAGCACATCGCGGGCGGACTTACAGTTTATAAAACGATCTGATAAGGTGAGTCAAATGAAAAAACGGATTGGGACGGCTTGGGTCGTCTGCATCTTAGCAGGAGCTTTGCCTGCCTTTACCCAAGTCAAGATGACGAGAGAGCAAATGATGTTCTACACGTCGGACTGGAAGGGGGACCGCTTCCCCGACGGACGCCCAAAAGTAGCGGATGATCTGCTTAAGCGCGCTCTCGATGTGTCGATTGAGGACGTGTGGGACTATCTGCGCGGAAAAGGCTACCGGAATCAATTTGAGAGCGGCTGGCAAGCGCTCCACATTGAAAAACCCTTTGCAGGGCGCGCCCTTACGGCGCAATACATGCCGTCGCGGCCCGATATGGCGAAGGCCATAGCGGCAGAAGGCAAAGCGGAAGGACGCGTGAGCGGGAACAACAGTTGGCCCATTAATGAACTGCAGCTCGGAGATGTTTATGTCGCTGACGGCTTCGGAAAGATTATTGAAGGCACTTTGATCGGTTCCAATCTGGGCAACGGCATCGCCGCCCACACCCACACGGGCTTTGTCTTCAACGCTGGTATCCGAGATCAGGAGGAGAACCGGGAAATTCCGAACTTCAACGGATTTTATCGGGGCTATGATCCTTCGGCCTGGGCTGACATGCAATTGACGGCAATCAACTCTCCGATTCGCATTGGACGCGCCATTGTGCTGCCCGGAGACTTGGTGCTGGCCAAGACGGATGGAGTGCTCTTTATTCCCGCGATTCTGGCCGAAGCAGCCGTCAGTTCAGCGGAGTTCACCAATCTGAAAGATGCTTTTAACTTCGAATTGAATCAGCAAGGAAAAAACGGCGCTGAATTCGAAGGCGGTTGGACCTCAAAGAAGTATGCCGCTTTTGCCCAGTGGATTGACGCTCATCCTGAAAAGTTGAAAATGCCGCGTGCTGAATTTAACGCGCTGCTGGCTCACTCAACGCCGGATCGTTGAGGATGGGCATTCATTGCTCGGCTGGCGTACTTCTTCCACATGGTCGGGTCCGCCAGCATTTTGATAAACACGCCGCCGACCACTGAGCGGGCCTGAAAACCTTCCTGCTTAGCGGTGACCGTGTTGTACCAATCGGTCAGCGGTACCCGGCTCGGTGATTCCTGCACAAAGAGATAAGCCGGGGCAATGATCTTTTCAAAGTCCGAGCGGCTATCGGCCAGC
>JAFAZU010000471.1 GCA_019239585.1 Acidobacteriaceae bacterium | reverse complement strand
AAGCTGAAAATCATGACCCCTAGCACGTACCAAGCGGCAGAGGGACCGATCGCTTGTTCGGCGATGCCTCCGGCATAGAACATGGAGGAGGCAAGATCGCTGAGAACAATGGCCGCGCCTCGCCAATAGCTAATGAAAGATAAGGCTACGGTAGTGGCAACTACGACCTTTAAAGTTTGGGAACCGCTGGGGGAGGTCTTGGTACTAGTAGGGGATGTCTCCATTATTAGTTAAAGGGGCAACACTACTAGTATCCCGTATCTCACGAACAGTTTTGCCTATGAATCACAATAGGAAAGGGAGACAGTATGGCTACTCAGCAAGTACAGGCAGGGGAGGACGTTGGCTACATCGACACGAGCCGGTATGAGCGGATCGAGGGCCAATTGATGGAGCGACCATTGCCAAACAGAAGACATTCGGAAGTTCAATTTAATGTGACGCTTCTCTTAAAGCAGGTTGTTAAGCAGCACGGCATGAAAGCGTATCAGGAGTGGACCTTAGATGAAGAAGACAAACCTGAGCACGACTGGATGACTCCCGATGTGCTTGTGTCAATGCCGGGCGAACTAAAGGAAAGCAGAATCGGTCATTTGCTGCCGCCTGCGTTTCTGGTAGTGGAGGTGCTTTCACCGGGGCAGACCATTCCTCAAATGATGAAGAAAGCCCGACGCTTTCTCCACTGGGGCGTGCAGCACGTATGGCTGATCGAGCCGGAGCAGAATTTCGGCTTTATGGCTACTGGGGACGGAGCACACAATATTCTCGTGGCTGAGGACGGAACGCTGAAAGCAGGGGCGATTACAATTTCCATGGCGGATATCCTGCGGCATGAAGAGTAATAATCCACTTTGCGACAGATGACCTATCTTCAATGCAGCGCGCGCCACTGCGGCACGACCCTCGATGCACATGACCGCGCTTTAGCCTGCCCGCGATGCGGGGATTTATTGGAAGTGGCGGTGAAGCCTCCCGCCCTCGAACCATCAGATCTAAAGGTTCTCTGGCGGGAGCGCCGGGAATCTTGGGAACCGCAGGACGCTAGTGGAGTGTGGCGCTTTCGGGAAGTATTGCCGACCTATGAGAGCGAAATTGTGACGCTAGGGGAAGGCAATGTTCCTCTAGTGCGCGCCCGGAAATCGGCGCAATGGGCGGGAGTGCGCAACCTGCACTTCAAGCACCTCGGTTGGAATCCGACAGGTTCCTTTAAAGACCTGGGAATGACGGCGGGAATGACGGAAGCTCGGTTCCTGGGCACCAAGACAGTAGCCTGCGCTTCCACCGGAAACACAGCGGCAGCTTTGGCGGCGTACGCGGCGCGGGGTGGAATGGCGGCGCGGGTGTATCTGCCGGCAGGACAGGCTTCCGCGAATAAGCTGGCGCAGGCGCTCGATTATGGGGCCGAAGTGGTGCAGATTGCAGGCAGTTTCGACGATGCTTTGAACGAATTGCTGGCAGCGGCGGACCGGGATCTTTACTTCCTGAACTCAATCAATCCGTTTCGCATTGAGGGGCAAAAGACGGCGATGTTCGAGTTGATGGAGCAGTTCGGTTGGCGTGCGCCGGATTTTTTGATGGTGCCGGGGGGGAACCTTGGCAACTCATCAGCCTTCGGCAAGGCATTTATGGAGATGAAACGATTTGGGCTGATCGAGCAAGTCCCACGCATGGTGATTGTGCAGGCGGAAGGAGCCAACCCATTAGCCCGGTTATGGCGTTCGCAAGGGGTAGAGTTGCAAGCGGTTCCCGAGCCGGAGACGGTAGCGACGGCGATTCGGATCGGAAATCCGCGCTCGTGGAAGAAAGCGCTGGAAGCCATTGAGTTTACGGGCGGGTTGGTGATGGACGTGACGGATGAGGAGTTAGGAGAAGCGAAGGAGGCGATTGGACGGGATGGGATCGGGTGCGAACCCGCATCGGCAACAACCTTGGCAGGAATACGAAAGCTCCTGCAAGCCCGTGAACTGGACCGGGAGGCGTCGATTGCCGCAGTGTTGACCGGGCATGTGTTGAAGGATACGGATTACATCATTAAACGGCAGGGCAGGAACAAGATGCGGGAGCCGTTGACGGTTGCGACTTTGTGAGCGTGTCCTCCGGCAAGTTTGAGATCAAAGTACCGGCTTCAATTGCCAACCTCGGGCCGGGGTTCGACACCCTGGCGGTCGCAGTCCAGCTTTATTTACGATTGCGGGCGCGGGTAGTGCCGGGTCAGGGAGAACTCCATTTCCAATTTGTCGGCAGCAGGTTGGATGGCGAAAACTACATTGAGCGCGCGTTCCGCTTTTTAGCCAATCAACGGGGCGACTCATTCCCTTCCCTGTTTGTGGAGGTGCAGAGCGAAATTCCGATGCGGTCGGGGTTAGGGAGCAGCGCCGCGGCTACAGTAGCGGGATTGCGACTGTTTGAAGCAGCGGTAGGGCGCGCATTGCCGCAAGGGGGATTGCTGAATGCCGCGTGCGCGCTGGAGCATCATCCGGACAATGTAGCGGCTGCTTTGCTGGGTGGGTTGACGTTGAGCTGCCAATTACCCGACCGGTCGGTAGTGGCAAAGCGCGTGGACTGGCCTTCTTCGGTGCGCTTTCTGGTATTAACTCCACATTACCCGTTATCGACAACCGAGTCGCGGAGTGTGTTGCCGGAAAGAGTTTCCCGCGAAGAGGCGGTATTCAATGTGCAGCGGGTGGCTTTGCTTTTACAATCCTTGCAAAGCGGAGATTTTTCCCTATTGCGGGAGGCGTTGCAGGACCGGTTACATCAGCCATTCCGGCAGGGCTTAGTGCCGGGGCTGCAACAGGCGCTTCAGTTGGAGCATCCGGATCTACTGGGGGTATGCCTGAGCGGCGCGGGGCCTTCGGTGGTGGCCTTAGCTCAACAAAATTTGGACGGAGTCGAAGAGCTGCTGGCAGAGAGTTTCCGCCAAGCTGGGCTGACCTTTTGCCTTCGGCGGCTGGCGGCACATGGGTGAGGATTGCCGGTTATTTCCAATTTCCGACGGGTAAGGATGAGTATGGTTGAAATCTATCAAGTCAGCGTGGCTGCCAAATGGGGCTTACCTAAGTGACATTCTTCATGAACAGCTCGCACGGCGCGCTCCAGACCGTCAAGGCGGACAATAATGCCGATGGTGATTTCGCTGGAGCCTTGAGCAATTGCGATAATGTTGATTCGTTCGCGGGAAATAGCGGTAAAAACGCGTCCGGCTAGTCCCGGCGTGCCGCGCATCCCTTCTCCGACTACGGCCAGAAGGCCTACGTTCTCATCGACCTGAATAGGCTTCAGGTAGCCGTGAGCCAGTTCGATGGAGAGATTGGAACCGAGGGCTTCCAGAGCAGCGTCAATATCGTGCTTACGGATCAGGAAGCAGAAGCTTTGACGATAACTGGAACTGCTGAAAACTAGAATTTCGACGTTGGCGAGAGCAAGAGCATCGAGAGCGCGGGCCATCACGCGCGTGCCGCTG
>JAFAZU010000447.1 GCA_019239585.1 Acidobacteriaceae bacterium | reverse complement strand
GACCCGTTTCCTCGAATGTGCCATTTCCTTTGTTGTGGTATAGAAATTCCACCATCGAGTCATTGGCCACGAACAGGTCTATGTGGCCGTCCCGGTCATAATCTGCTATTGCAACTCCTAAGCCTTTGCCAGGCTTTGCTAATCCGATTTTTTCGGCGACCTCACTAAAACGGCCATTACCGTCGTTATGGAAAACCAGTGGCGCGATCGGCTGAAATAGGTCCGGGTGGCAGTACGCCCGTCCGCCTTCCGTATGCACGCCGCAGAAAACATCATTGAAATCCCACTTCAGGTAGCGCAGCACCACAAGGTCCAGCAGGCCGTCGTTATCCAGATCCACCCAGGCGGCGCTGGTAGACCAGTCGCTTCCGCCCACGCCCGCTCCGTCCGTTACATCCGTAAAGGTGCCGTTTCCGTTGTTGTGGTAGAGCTTGTTACCCCCGTAAGCTGTGACATACAGATCTTCAAAACCGTCGTTGTCAAAATCACCGGCAGCGACGCCCATTCCGTACCCGACGCCCTGCAATCCAGCCCTTTCAGTAACGTCCTCAAAGCGTCCGTTAGGCAATTGATGATACAGCCGGTTCCAAGATGGTGGTCCGTTTTTCTGCGGGACCGCTCCCTTTGACATGGGATCAGAGAGCGGCGCACCATTCACCAGAAACAGGTCGAGCCGCCCGTCATTGTCGAAGTCAAATAAGGCGACTCCCGACCCCATCGTCTCGATCAAGTACTTTTTTGATGTGTGGGAAGCAACGCCTTCGAAATGCACTCCGCTTTGCGGCGTGATATCGACAAAGCTGTCGTGACGATCTTGCCCACGGGCCAACACCAAAAACCCCAACGCAATGATGCTGGGCAGGTAAAACCTGATTTCACTTCGGTTCTTCAATTGTTACGTACCTGTTGAGCGGCAAGCTATTAATTGTTTGCATCTTCCCTGTGGGCCATTGAATTGTCACCCGGTCCACTTGCCTACAGGGTCCCACTCCGAAATGAAGCCGCCAGTCATTGCGCGAAAGATAGCTTCCTCCGCTTCGTACAGCGTCAGATTGCTTTTGCCCGCATGACTCCACAGTCACGGTTGCGCCAATCGCATCCCGATTGCTTCGGGTGCCGCGCAGTTGCAGCCCCAACCAGTTGTTTTTATCCAGCGTGTCATTTCTCAAGAGAACCGGCAACCCCGCGATGGGAAGCACGAGCAGGTCCACCTTGCCATCGTTGTTGAAATCGGCGGCTGCGCCACCCCGGTACGAATTATTTGGCTTCACCGGATACTGGTATACCAACTCCGTTCTATTTCCGAGACTGCGGAAAATAGTGATCGGTTCGTTGTAGTCCTTGTCCGTCGGATAGACATGCCCGTTTGCCGTCCAGAAATCGCGTTTTCCGGAGTTGTCGAAGTCCGTTAAGCCGCACGCCCAGCCCAGGTACTTCATCGTCGCGGTTGCCAACCCTACAGAAGCAGCTGACTCCTCGTAAACGCCCGATGGTCCCTGCCGGAAGAGCGGGAAGTAGTCCTTGTTGAACACTGTGGTCAGCACATCAAGATGTCCGCTTCTGCCATACTCACCGATCGCTACCCCCATATTGGACTGCGTCCGGCCGTCCGCATTATAAGCAACACCACGGTCCAAGGCTGTTTCCTTGAAAGTGCCGTTGCTCTGATTAAGAAATAAAAAGTTGGGGTCCGAATCGTTGGCGACAAAGAGATCCAGCTTGCCGTCTCCATTGAAGTCGCCCGCCACGGCTGTGAACCCGTGGGCTGGCGGAGCTTCGGCGATTCCAGAGTGCTCAGTAATATCGCTGAATGTGCCGTTGCCGTTGTTGTGGTACAGAACGTTTCGTCCCCCTTTCAATCCGAGCGGCCCACAGAAAACATGCTGGCCGAAGTATTCGCACACGGGCGCTGGCTCCTTGAAGGACAGATCGTGAAGATCCAGGTAGCTGGCCACGAAAAGATCCAGGTGACCATCACCGTCGAAATCTCCAAAGGCGCTCCCGGTGTGCCACTCCGCCTTTTGCCGCAGGCCTGCTACTTTGCTTACTTCAGTGAAAGTGCCGTTTCCGTTGTTCTTGTACAACAAATCAAGGCCAATCGTTGTGATCAGAATGTCGGTGAAGCCGTCGTTATTGTAATCAGCGGCATTCGCGCCTGTTCCCCAGTACGGGTTAGCGAGTCCAGCCTTTTCCGTGACATCTACAAAGTGCCCGTTGCCTTCGTTGTGGTACAAATAAACTCCGCCCTCTACAGGCAACACCTTGTCTCCGCCCACGATTTTCCGCAGTTGCTCCATATTGCCGCCGTTCACGATCAATAAATCCGGCAGCCCATCGTTGTCATAGTCGAGCCATGCCGTTCCGCTGCCGTTTGCTTCCGGAATCCAACGCTTTTCCGGTCCCCCGCAGCGCATGACGGCACGAATGCCGGACGGTTCCGCTATATCGGTAAAATGAAGCTTCTCTGTTAGCTCTGCGGACGCGAGCGCGAGGGCGCATAGGCTCAAAATTGCGGCTCCCATCCTGAGGGGTGAACTGAGCATCGAAGCACTATATTGTAACCATGGTGTTGTATTCGGCCATTCGCGTCATAGGGGTGCTAGCCATTTGCCTCAATCTGTATCCATTAGCGCCCCAGTCCTCCGCATCCGAAGAGCGCATCGAAGCTCTTTATTCTGAGGCCCGATCTGCTGCGGCAGCAAACGACTTTTCTACCGCTACGGCGAAGTATCAGGAGATTTTAAAACTGGCTCCCCGCCTTGGTCCCGCTTATAACAACCTGGGGGCGCTTTATTTTAAACAGGGCCGTTATCGCGAAGCTGCCGACGTTCTCCAGCGCGGCCTTAAAATTGACCCAAAGATGAGTTCCGCCTCCGCGCTGTTGGGAATCTCGCTGTCCAAAATGGGTGAATACCAGGAAGCTCGCCCTCACCTGGAAGCCGCTCTCAAAGCGAACCCAAGCGACAACAATGCCGAGCTTTTCCTGGTAAACGACCTGACGAAACTTGGTGATTTCGAGGCTGCCGCCTCCCACCTGCAACAACTAGCTAAACGTCAACCCCGCGATCAGCACATCTGGTACCTACTGGGCAGAGTGTACATGCAACTTTCCGAGCAGGCGCTTGGCAAAGTTAACGAGATCGATCCTAACTCCATCTGGGCGCATGAGGTTTCTGCTGAATTGATGGAGAGCATGAAGAACTATGATGGCGCAATTGTTGAGTGGAAAAAAGCCATCGAGGTTGCCCCCCGACAGCCGGGCGTTCATTACAAGCTAGGGGATCTCTATTGGAGTCTTTCACAATGGGATAACGCCACAGAGCAGTTTCAACAGGAGCTTGCGATTGATCCGGGTAATTGCATGACCGAATGGAAGCTCGGCAATATTCTGCTGCAAAAAAGTGTTGAGCCCGAACAGGCCTTCTCGCATGTGGAGAAAGCCCTTAAGGCTTGTTCGAACCTTATGGAGGCCCGCGCTGATCGCGGTCGCCTGCTTCTGAAACTTCATCGCGAACCCGAAGCGATCCCTGACCTGCAAGCGGCTGAAAAGGCCAACCCTTCCGAACCCTCTACGCACTTCCTGCTCGCGCAGGCATATCGCGCCACGGGAAAAGGTCCGGAAGCGGCTGCCGAAATGAAGCTGTTTAGTGAACTGGAAGGGAAAGCTCGCGCCGCCACTGCCGAGCGCGCTCAACAAGTGATTAAGAATAACGAATCAGCGCATTGATTGGAAGCGGAGTGCGTCATTCAAACCACGACTCGAACGCGCGTTCCAGTTGCGCCCATTCCATTTGGAGGCGCTGGGACCAGGTCATTGGCCGATACCCTGGCAAAGCCTCCACTTTCTGGAAACCGCTAGGTATCTCAAAAAGGCTTTTGTCCAACGGATCATGGGAGAGTTCCAGGATTTCGCGCTTCACGCTGCCGCTGGTTTCTAGAACCGGTACTCCCGGCGGTGACGGATCGCCATGCGTCACAATTGTGTCGTGGCATTGGTAGGAGCCGATTAGAGTGTAGGAAGTAAGAATAGCGCGATACGAGACTTGTGCCGTACTTGTCTTCGCTTGCGGAATGTACCAGCCATCTGCTTCTGTCTCATACGTTTGGTCACACGCACCGGGTTCCGCGACGTGGCGTTCGCGCCGGAGAAGATGCTTGGCCGTGCTCCCGAAAAACTCTTTCCGCTCCCCAGTATCAATCGTTTCGTAGTAGATATTGACGGTTTTGCCGGATTCCCGAGTACGGGCAGGGCGGGCGATCCACTGTGCCAAGGACAGAATCAGATCGGGGCTTTCCTGACTCGACTCGACGTACTTCCGCGAGGCCAGATCGAGGATATATGTTTTGTTCCGTTCGAAATTGCGTATCGTAACGAGCTGCGTGCCGCCTTGATTGAGGTGCTCGGTGCGGATACTCTTGTCTTGAACGTAGTGCGCGAAAATCGACTCATGCCCGGCAACAGTAGTCTTAATAACCTCGCGGGAATCGGCTCGCAAAAAAACTGTGAACGCAGCAATTAGAAGCGCCATGATGCCAAGTACGCGCATACAGCTAGAGTACCGGAATTTCACGCTTCTAAGCAGCAGAGAGAATTGATTGTACAATTTCGACTAATGCAACGCCCAACCTCAAGTGCTGATCGGAGTCGAGATGCACGCCATCAACGGCACTGGCACTCGTGACAGTCTCCGCATCAAAGCAATAACATTGTAAATCCGCAGCGATCTGAGAGTACGCCTTCGCCAGACCTGCGCCTCTCCCCTCAGCGCCGGAAAATTTCGCCGCAATACTTCCCTGAGGATTGTGAATCTGTGGCGGAGAGACGATCAGGATGGGGGGCACCGGCATTCCTGGCTCAATTGGCGCTCTTCGAATCTCATTAACAAGTACGGCGATGCCTTGAGCTGCTGACCAAGCGTTGTTATACGGATGGCAGAACTGAAAGTCGTTTGTACCGAGCATCAGAATGACAAGCGACAGGGGAGAATGAATTTCAATGCGTTGAGCGAGCCCTTCCAGGCCGTTCCGACCTGGTTTAAATGGGTCATCCCACACTGTGCGACGGCCATTCAAGCAGTCTTCGATGACTCGTACACGCTGGCCGGAAGCATTCAAACTATTTTCAAGCACACCCGGCCAACGCTGGTCAAAAGGCAGCCTCTTCCGTGTATGAGGTATGATGCCCCAAGTCAGCGAATCCGAGTACACGAGAACCTGATGCATAGAGATCCGGCCTGTAGTGTAGCGTGGTCTGCCATTTAAACGATCCCAACATCGGGCTGTAGAATTAAGGCTACAGGAACTACTATTTTGGAAGCTTGCTCTATAGCGGTGCGCGAAGTAGCGGATCGAGATGTTCCAACTGTCCAGAAGATCTACACCTTTTATGTATTAAATCGGCTCGTTACTTTCGAAGAGTTGCCGCCGACAAAAGACGAGCTGCTCGCACGACAACGAAGAATTTTGGATACAGGATTACCGTTTCTGGTAGCGACCATAGATGATTGTGTTGTCGGTTATGCATACGCCTCGCCTTACCGCTCTCGGCCTGCATATCGCTATACTGTCGAGGATTCCGTATATGTTCTGGATAGTTTACATTCAAAGGGAATTGGCGCTGCACTTCTTTCGGCTTTGATTGAACGATGCGAGAAGGGCAACTGGCGGCAGATGATCGCAATTATTGGTGACAGTGCCAATGTTGGATCAATTGCACTGCACAAGCGTTTTGGCTTTGAACACATTGGCACTCTGAAAGCAGTGGGATTTAAGCTCGGCCAGTGGGTTGACACGGTTCTGATGCAAAGATCTCTTGGACACGGCGCTCAGACACTTCCTTTGAAGTAACCAGTTCAGCTTGCCACGTAGTTGCCGAATTTGCACCTGTTTATGCAAGCCAAGCAGAGTCTGCAAGCCCAATTCAACGACCTGGCGTTTCGTTTTCAAACCTGTCGCACGAAGCGCATCGCGCATGAGCTCGTCGTCAATTACAGTATTCATTGGCATCGTGTCTCCCTCAACTACTGCGGATTTTTCGAATAATCCGTTCCATCCGCAACGGAATGAGTTGCGCTTAGTTTTGTATAGCGGTCAAATTCTCCTTTAGCCTTTTCCCCTAAACCTTGCTTACGATACACTTGGGCAAGAATATAATGCACTGGCGCATTGTTGGGAGCTAGTTGCACAGCTTTCTCTAACTCAACCAACGCTTTGGGCAGATTGTTCAGGTTGAAGTACGCCTTCCCTAACTGCTGGTGCGCTTTGGGATCATCCGGCGCGATCTCCAAAGCTTTTTGCAGATATTCAACGGCCTTTTCCGGTTGATTTGTTTCCAGAAATAAACCGCCTATATCAATAAATGGTCCCGGATTTTTTACTTTGGCGTCTGATTGCCAATCAATGGCATTGCGATACGCCTGCAGCGCGTCATCCAAGCGCCCTAAAGCTTGATAAGAAAGGCCCAGATTGTCTTCGGCTTTAACATGCTTATCATCCAGCTTCAGACA
>JAFAZU010000368.1 GCA_019239585.1 Acidobacteriaceae bacterium | reverse complement strand
TTGAACAGATCAGAAACGTGGTGACCCATGCGGGCGGCACGCTTGACAAGACGGAAAAATGGGGCATTCGCAGGCTGGCTTACCGCGTGGCGAAGCATGAAGAAGGGCAGTATATCCTTCTGCAATTCACAGCCGGAGCAGAAGCCGTGAGGGAAATTGAGCGTCGTCTGCGCGTGGCGGATGTGGTGCTGAAGTTTCTCACGGTTCGTATTGACGAGAAGCTGAAGCGCATTGAAAAGCGGCGCAAGATTCGTGAAAAGCGCGCTGCCCGCAAACCGGTTGCAGCACCCGCCGCTCCGGCTGTGGCGTCTCCGGCATTACCGCAGGAAGCGCCCGCTCCGGTTCCGGGTACGCCTGCCATGCCCGCAGCACCGGCCCCGGCACCCGCTGCTGCAGTATCTGAGGGAGCCGAAGAAAGGCAATAAGTAGTAAAGGAGAATTCTCATTATGCCAGAACAAAGAGGTGGACGTCCGATTGCCGCGTCACAGCGTCCCACAGGCGGCGATAAAGCAATTGCGACAGGCAAAAAGCAGTACTTCCGGCGCAAAAAGGTGTGCCGGTTCTGTGTCGATAAGATCGACGATATCAACTATAAAGATTCGAGGCTGCTGTCCGGCTTCATTTCCGAGCGCGGCAAGATTACGCCCCGTCGCATTTCGGGCGTGTGTACGCCGCACCAGAAAAGATTGAGCGAAGCGATCAAGCAGGCGCGCAGCATCGCTCTCATCCCGTTTGCGTCACGAATCTGAGGAGCTTATCAATGGAGATCATCTTAAGAGAAGACGTCGAGAAAGTCGGCGCGCGCGGCGCGGTGGTCAAGGTGGCTGACGGATATGCCCGCAACTACCTGTTTCCGAAGCGGCTCGCAGTCCCGGCGACGGAATCGAACAAGAAAATCGTGGAGCAGGAGCGCGAAGCTTACCTGCGCCGCGAGGCCAAGCTGAAGGGCGAAGCCGAAAGCCTCGGGCAAATGATGTCGAACGTGAGATTGACATTCCGCCAGAGGGTGGGCGAAAACGATCAGCTCTTTGGTTCAGTCACGGCGAAGGACATTGCCGACGCGCTCGAAGCGCAGAACTATCATATTGAGCGCCGCAAAGTGCAGTTGGAAGAGCCGATTCGCACGCTGGGCGAACACAAAGTTCCGTTGCGTTTACATCGCGACGTGGCAACCGAGATCACGGTAGTGGTCGAACCCGAGGCATAGATTGCCCTCCGTTCTCGATCCGGATCAACTAACTAATGCGTCACCTGCCGAGGTATTACAGGCCGCCGCGCGCGGCCACCTCGGCGTGGACCATCGGTTCCTGCACGCCCTTCTGGACCGTCCTGAGCAGTCGCTTCCGGCTGTTATTGAGTTCAGCAGGCGCGATCGCTCGGGGGATGCGGTTGACCTTACGCCGGAAATTATAACTATTTTCCGTCATTTTAAATCACCGGAAGCGCTGCCTTTTCTGATCGACTACATCAAGGAAGATCCTACCGATATTCCCGACGAGGTGGTAGAGGCGCTGGTAGAGATCGGTCAGCCTGCGCTGGAGCCGCTTTTGCAACTCTACGGCGGGCTGGACGAGTCTGAAAGCGGGGAAGTTGCTTTCATTCTGGCGAATTTGCGGGTGCGCGATGACCGCATTCTACAGCTTCTGCTGGACCGTTTGGAATTTGATCTTTCTGATACTGCTCTGCTGCTGAGCATTTATGGCGACCGGCGCGCGCGTCCGGCTTTGGAGCAGGCAGCGGCAGCTTTGGAGCCTTCCGAAGCTGAGCTGAAAAAAGAGATCACCGACGCCCTGGAAGCGCTGGATAACCCAGTAAAGATGGAGACGGAAGAGCAAGAGCCGTTCGATATCTGGTCCATCTATCCCGAACGCGAGGATCTCCCGGTCGATCTTCTCGAAGATGATGAGCGGCTGCAATTGTTAGAGACCGCGAGCGCTCCCGTGATTCGAGCGGCGGCAGCCGCATCCTTCTTCAATAGTCAACTCACGGCGGAGCAGCGGAAGAAACTGCTGACTGCCGCAACGACCGACCAGTCGCCCACGGTTCGCGCCCGTGCCTGGGAAGCGCTCATGAACGAGGCCGAGGCGCCCGAAATCGTGGAAGCCATGCTCAAAGCATTGCGAAATCCCGAGACGACAAGCGAAGAGCGCAGCGGATTGCTGGTTGGTTTGGCGCCGGAAGCCGACCGAAACGAAGTGCGAAAAATGATTGTGGACCTGTACGAATCAGGTGAGTATCGCGCCAAGGCGCTAGAAGCGATGTGGAGATCCCTACATCCCAGCTTCCGCGATTACTTCGCAAAACATCTGGACGACGCGGACCTTGAGGCACGGCGCGGCGCTATCTGGGGTATTGGTTATTACGGCCTTAGGGGCGAACTGGACCGAGTACGCAAGCTGTTCAACCACGAAGAACTGCGTTCTGATGCTCTGTTTGCTTATGCTCTGGCGATTCCCTCCGAGATCTCGCGCGGGCGCATGAAAGGCTTGCTGACACGGATCGAAAAGGATGCTCACGGCCTTTCCGATCTGGAAGAAGATTTGGTGAAAGCCGCGCTCGACGAGCGCCTAATGCTGGCCGGTAAAGAGCCGTTCTTCAGCGGGCAGCAGGATTAAGCTTCTACACTCGTGGTTTCAGATCGGCTAACGAAGTCGCTAAGGCAACAAGGTCGTGGTGATTGGTTGATGT
>JAFAZU010000347.1 GCA_019239585.1 Acidobacteriaceae bacterium | reverse complement strand
CCGGAAGCCATCGCTGGTTGAAAGCCGGACCGCTTTCTTTGCAACCCACTGAATTGGCGAAACCCGCTTTGTCGCTCTTTCTTGCATTTTTCCTATGCCGCAGGGTCGGAGCAGTGAATGACAAATACACTCTGGCGCCGATTGTCGTTTGTATTTCGGTAATTGCCCTGGCAGTTGCTATTGCCGACCTTGGAACCGCTGTTGTGCTGGTTGCTACCACCTTCGCAGTTGTCTTTGTGGCGGGCATCGAGTACCGTTACTTAGCTGTGTGCGGCACCCTCGGTATCCTACTAGGTTTGAGCTTTATCGTCATGAAACCTTACCGGTTGGCGCGCACTATCGACTTTATCGATAAGGATCACAAGCTGCTGGCAAAACTTGATCCGAACGGCCGTATTTTGAAATACACGAAACAAACAGCGTCTACCAGCGACCCCGGCTATCAGCAGCGGCAAGCTAAGATCGCCGTGGGCTCAGGCGGGTTTTCAGGACTGGGACTTATGCAGAGCAGACAGAAGATCCTTTACCTTCCTGAGGCGCAAACCGATTTTATTTACGGCATTGTCGGGGAGGAAACCGGTTTTCTCGGTTCTGTCGCTCTGCTCCTTGGTTTTGTGATCGTGCTCTGGCGAGGTCTGCGAACCTATGCTCGCGCTGCAGATAATTTCGGCCGATATCTAGCGCTCAGCGTTACCGTTTGCGTGGTGGTCCAAGCTCTCATTAATATGAGCGTCGTGCTGGATCTAGTGCCCAATAAAGGCATTCCGCTGCCTTTTATGAGTTACGGCGGCAGTTCGCTGCTCAGCACCACCCTTCTGATGGGCATGTTGTTGAGCGTGAGCGAGCACACAACCTGAGTCCAGCGCCTCATGAAACATTCGTTCGTATTAACAGGAGGAGGAACCGGCGGTCATATCTTTCCGGCTCTCGCGGTGGCTCAAGTGTTGCGGGACAGAGGTCACCGGATCCTGTTCATCGGCACGCGGGAAGGAATGGAGTCGCGCCTCGTGCCGGAGGCTGGCTATGATATGGAGTTTATCCGGAGCGGAGCCTTGAACCGTGTCGGTCTGCGGCAACAATTGCAAACCGCTTTCCAACTGCCGTTCGGCGTGCTGGCCGCCTCCGGAATTTTACGTCAATTCCGCCCTCGCGCTGTGTTCAGCATGGGCGGCTTTGTCGCCGGACCTGTGATTCTGGCAACAAGCGTCGGTCGTATTCCCCTTATTGTCATGGAGCCCAATGCAGTTCCGGGTTTTGCCAATCGCGTAGCGGCCCGATATGTCTACCGTGCGCTGTTGGGTTTTGAAGTGACGCGAAAATGGTTCCCGCCCTCCAAGTCGGAAGTAACCGGCTTGCCGGTACGTCCGGAGTTCTTCGCACTGGAGCGGAAAAGTAGCGGTGAATTTACGGTTTTGATTACCGGTGGCAGCCGTGGCTCCCGCACTCTGAATCGGGCCTCACGGGAAAGCTGGCCGCTCTTCCGCAGCAGCGGCGCTCCTATTCGCATCATCCACCAAACGGGGACGGCTGAATACGAAGTTCTGGCTGGCGAATTCAGGAGGGTCGGCCTCCCTGGAGAGGTGGCGCCCTTTATTCGTGATATGGCAAATGCGTTCCGGCAAGCGGACGTGATTATCGGGCGCGCCGGCGCGGGCGCTGTTAATGAGATTGCAGCTGCAAGGATGGCTTCTGTACTGGTGCCTTTTCCCTTTGCCGCTAATGACCATCAGCGCCGGAATGCCGAAGTCATGGTAGAGGCGGGAGCAGCACGGATGGTTCTCGACAGTGAGTTGACCGGACAGCGACTGTTTGAGGAGATTGAGAGACTTCGCGCCAATCCCGCAGCTATTGAGGCCATGCGGGCGTGCGTGAAGCAGTTTGCCAAGCCGGGCGCAGCGGAACGCGCAGCAGATGTTCTGGAAGGAGCAGCCTCTTTTTGAGGCGTGACGAAAAAACCCCGTTCACACATTGACACAGATGAAGAAAGCCGAAACAATACAGTTAAAGAATGTTTTTTAAGCCCCAACACGTGCATTTCGTGGGTATCGGGGGCATTGGAATGAGCGGTATCGCTGAAGTTCTGCTTACTCTCGGCTACGAAGTTTCCGGCTCCGACCTGAAACTCAGCCCCATTACCGAACGCCTGACGAAGCTAGGCGCAACCGTGTACGCCGGACATCGAGCGGAAAACGTTCTGGGCGCGAAAGCAGTGGTAGTCACATCCGCGCTTGACAAAAGCAACCCGGAGGCGCTGGAAGCGCGCCGTTTGCAAATTCCTGTGATTCCGCGCGGCGAACTGCTGGCGGAGTTAATGCGTTTGAAATTCGGCATTGCCATCGCGGGCAGCCACGGAAAGACCACAACCACCTCGATGGTCGCCTCGGTCCTGAATGCAGCCGGTATGGACCCGACCGTCGTCGTAGGCGGCCGTGTTGCGGGTATGCAGGGCTCGAACGCACGGGTAGGCAAAAGCTCCATTCTGGTCGTCGAGTCTGATGAAAGCGACGGCTCCTTTCTGAAGCTAGCTCCCATTGTTGCGGTTGTCACCAATATCGATCGCGAACATCTGGACCATTACAGCTCCATTGAAGAGATTCGCGCTGCCTTTACCGATTTCATCAACAAAATTCCTTTCTACGGTGCTGCCGTGATCTGTATGGATGATCCCAATATCCAGCAGATTTTCCCGGCGATTCAGCGGCGAACTATCACCTATGGCCGCTCGGCTCAGGTCGATCTCCAAATTGGGAATGTCAACCTGCTGCCGAACGGAAGCGATTTTTCGGTGCGTCGCTCAGGCGGCGAACTCGGATGCTTTCATCTCAATGTTCCCGGTTTGCATAATGTCCTGAATGCGACGGCTGCGATCGGCATCGGTTTGGAGATGGAGGTTGGTCTCCGTCAGATTCAGGAAGGGCTGGCGGCTTTCAGCGGTGTGGACCGTCGCTTTTCTTTGCGCGGAATCGAGCGGGGCATTACGGTCATTGATGATTACGGGCATCATCCGACCGAGATCAAAGCGACCTTGGCAGCGGCCCGGCTCGGACCATTCCGGCGTATCTTAGTCCTGTTCCAGCCGCACCGGTTTTCCCGGACCAAACATCTGCTCGATGAGTTCGGCGCCGCTTTTCACGGGGCTGATGAAGTCTACTTGCTGGACATTTACGCTGCATCGGAACAGGCGCTCGAAGGCGTGGACGCCCGGACGTTGCTCGAAAAAGTGCAATCATTTGGACACCGTTCGGCGCATTACGTTGGGACAATACAGGAAGGCGTGGGTGCCGTTGTCAAATCGGCTGCGCCGGGAGACTTAATTATTACATTAGGCGCAGGTAACGTGTCAGGAGCGGCGGAAAAAATTCTTGAACGTTTGGGAGAGGCAGGGCAGCAATGACGATGACAGGAGGATGGCTGTGGGAAGGCGTTCGCCCAGGACGTTTCGTTCTTTGGTTGATTGTCGGTGTGCTGCTGATGATCATTATTTTATTCGCTTGGCGCAACACCGAAGAGTTCCTGATTAAGGACAGCCGTTTTCGCATCACCGAGGCAGACGATTTGGCAGGGCAAAGCTCCAATCTCGTCGTGGAGGGCATCCACTACGCATCGGCTTCCCAGATTCGCCACATTTTTGCCGAGGATTTTGGGCGCAGTCTTTACCTGGTTCCCATCGGAAAGCGCCGTCAGCGCCTGCTCGACATCGATTGGATTGGGGATGCCAGCGTCGCCAGAATCTGGCCGAATACACTTAAGGTGCAGGTGCAGGAACGCACGCCGGTCGCGTTTGTGCACCTCCCTCCCAATGCAAAAGATGGTATGTCGAGTTTCGCGTTGATTGACCGCGAAGGCTTCATTCTTCGACCAAGGATGGCGGCCAAATTTACTCTACCGGTGATTACCGGGATTCGAGAGTCGGAACCGCCTGAGGACCGCCGCGCTCGTGTGCATCGTGTATTGGCAATGTTGAAAGAGCTTGGGCCGCTCGGCAAAGACGTTTCGGAGATTAACGCTGCGGACCCGAATAACCTGGTAGTAGCGGAGCACGTGGAGGATACTGTCGTTAATCTGATGCTGGGTGAGGAGAACTATAGCGAGAGATTGCAGAATTTTATCGCCAACTATAGTGAAATCCGAGCGAAGCGCCCGGATGTAAAAACTCTTGATTTGCGCGTGGACGGCATCATTACGGCGGTAGGAGACGAACGGCATGGCAAGTAAAACAAAACTGGCCGTTGGGCTGGACGCGGGCAGTACCTGTACGCGCATTGTGATTTGCGCGCTCCAAAATGACTCCCTGAAATTTCTCGGCCACGCGGAAGCCCCCGTGCAGGCCTGGAATCGCAGCCGCCTGAGCGACCAGGAAGCTCTCACGCAGAGTATTCGTTTTGCTCTGCACGAAGCCGAGCTGCGCGCGCAAGTGTCTCCCGAGTCGGCTGTGGTGGGAGTGGGCGGCTCCGTAGCGGGCATTAACAGCCGTGGCCTGTATGAGTTTGGCCGGCGCCGTGATATTGAGCCGGACGACCTGCGCTACGCCGTCGAACTAGGCGCGCGAGTTCGCCTGGAGGAAGACCGGCAGGTTTTGCAGATTTGTCCGCAGGATTTCACCCTGGACGGCCGCGCAGGCTACCGCAATCCTAAGGGAATTACCTGCGCCCGGTTAGAAGCAAACGTGCATGTAGTGACTGCTTCCGCGCAGGATCACGGGGCGCTGATTTCCGCCGTGCATCAGGCGCATCTGGCCGTCGATGAAACTGTTTTTGAGGCGATTGCGGCCGCTTACGCTTCCGTGCTGCCAGAAGACCGGGCGCGTGGCGTAGCGGTAATCGATGTGGGGGCGCAATCCACTCAGATTGCCATTTATGACGGCGATGCCCTGCTGTTGGCCACCAGTATTCCCGTGGCGGGCGACCACCTCACGCGTGACATCTCCTGGCTTCTCAAGGTGGACTACGAAGACGCGGAAAGCCTCAAGAAAGAGTATGGCTGCGCCATCACCGGCATGGAATCCGATCGCAGCCTGATCGAAATCCCTTCTCCGGAAGGACGAGCGCCTCGTGAAGCGCCCCGTCATCAACTGAATGAAATTCTGGAAGCGCGGGCGGAGGAAATCTTTGATCGCATTTACTCCGAAATCCTGCGCATCGGCATGGAACAATCCTTGCTCGAAGGCGTCATTCTAACCGGCGGCGGAGCGATGCTCCCCGGCATGTGCGATATGGCGGAGCGCATTTTGAACTGTCAGGCGCGCAACGGCTTGGCAGCCGGCATCGAAGGATGGCCTTCCGAACTAGACAACCCGGTGTGGACTGTGGCGTCGGGCCTTGCCATGTACTCCGGACGGTTGCGCCTGAAACGTGACGTGAGACGCGCTTCGAACGGCCTGGCCGGTTCAGTGTTGAAGTAGGGGCAAAAGGGAAGAACAATGACAGACGATTTGAAATACCTGATTGAGGAAGAGTCTCAGCTTGGCACGCGCATCAAGGTGGTGGGCGTAGGCGGCGGCGGATCTAACGCCGTGGCGCGGATGCTGCAAGAGGGCTTGACCGGTATCGAGTTCTATACTCTGAACACGGACAAACAGGCGCTGGCTGCCTCGCCCGTTGCTAATAAATTGGCGATTGGGAAAAAACTGACCAATGGG
>JAFAZU010000187.1 GCA_019239585.1 Acidobacteriaceae bacterium | reverse complement strand
AGCGCAATTGCTTGAGCACGTCAAAAAATGGCAGATCGCCGCTGGAATCCTTTATGCCTGCGATGGGCGTCGAAGCCAGCAATTGACGGGCGAGGTCCGCTGAGATGGAGTTAGTAAATTGCGGCAGATTGTACAGATAAATAGGCGCCTGATTGCCGATAGCGCCCAGGGCGCTTCTGTAGAAGTAATGAATGTCCTCTTGGCTGTACTGGTAGAAATAAGGCGGCATCAGCAGCAGGCCGGCAGCGCCGGCGGAAATGGCACTTTCCGCCAAGACCAAAACACCGGGAAGACCGGAGTGGGAGATATTGACTAACACAGGCAGGCGGCTTCGCCGGATAGCCAAGTGCAATATGCGAATCCGTTCTTCAATGTCGAGGTGGATAAACTCACCCGTGGCGCCGAAAAGCACTAACCCTTCAACACCCGTACCGGCAACCCGGTCCATGTAATCGAGCAGCTCGCCTAAATCGGCACCTGTTGCCCCTGCTTTTCGGGGGGTCAGGAGCGCGGCATATAATCCTTTCGCGGGAGCTGCAAGGCGGTCCTTTGGCATGGATGTTTCACCCGAAATTGTCTCCCATTAGAGCAAACAGGGCGGGAAAGCTGTTTTATTTAGTTCGGAACTGCTCTATGCCGCACGACGGACTGTTCCAGCAACTCGCGGGGGTCCAAGAGATGGTGAGGGCGGAAATGACGGCTCGACCAGCGAGATCCCTTTTCCAGCTGCACACCCAGTAAATTTCCGAATTCTCCGGAGCGGCAGTACCGTACGGTTCCGACGAGTTCTCCATCCCCGTAGCGCACGGTGAGTTGTGTCCCGCAAGCGATTGACTTGTCCATATGGAGGCAAATGCCTGAAAGCGAGATGTCCTCCAGGTTAGCAACTCGCCGTTGCGGGCGGCCTGCTTCATCCCAGATCACCTCAACCAGCTCGGCACAGAGGAGCCGGGTATTGATTCGTCGTTCTTCCATACCAGTCTCATCGGACGTTGCAGCGAAAAGCCGAAGGGTTTTCCTTGCGTTTCAGTAATTTTAATCCATAGAGTAGGGTGTAATTGTATCGGAAAAGTCCGCTCCTGGACTTAAGGAATTGCTTAAACCCATGGACGTGCAGCCTCTTGCTCCCGAAGACCGGAAAGCGCCAGAAACCAGAATGAGTGTCGTGATTCGCGTTGTGTTCTTTCTGGCCGTAGCGCTCAGTGGACTTATTATTATTGCTCCCCTGCTGGATTTCCTAGGTCCTGTTGTAGCCGGAACAGCAGGGTTGTGCGCCACAGGGCTACTGGCGAATTTGCTGACCATTATGATTTTTGATCGGCGCCCGCTGGCCGACATCGGACTACAGGGCACGCGCGCTTCGCTTATCAATTTCGTCTTGGGGTTGGCGCTGGGCGGGGGAGCGGCATTATTTATGCTTCTCGCGCCGCTGCTGGCCGGGACAGGGCATCTAGTTCAACGGCTTGGTTTCCAATCGACATCCCTTACGCTCGCCTTTTATTTGTTTACGCTGCTGGTCGCGGCAACAGGTGAGGAGCTCATTTTTCGCGGGTATGCATTTCAACTGCTGGTGGAAAAAATGGGGCCGTTTGCGACGATACTACCCATCAGCGTTATCTTTGGCGTCGCGCATGCCGCTAATCCGCACTCATCGCGCGTGGGCGTGTTGAATACGGTGATCTGGGGCGTGCTGCTGGGGTACAGCTTTTTGCGAAGCCGTGATTTGTGGCTGCCGATCGGGTTACACTTCGGCTGGAATATAGTACTGCCGCTCTTTGGAGTCAACTTGAGCGGGCTTACAATCGAGATAACGAGGTATTCATACCAATGGGATTTATCGCCAATCTGGAGCGGCGGGGATTATGGGCCAGAAGGCGGTTTGCTGGCGACGATCTTCGTCGTGGCGCTGTTCTTTGCGCTGATGAGAGCGCCGGTAAAGCCGCAGATCGCGCGGGTAGCGCCGAGCTTGAACGATCCTTTCGACGAGTTCTGATTATGCTGACATTGCTGAGCGCTGTTTTGCCTGTGGCCCGGGCGGACAAGCTGAGCGTGGATGAGCGGCTGGAGATCGAGCGGGGCTTGAACGCCGAGTTCGCCACGATGCGGGTTCCTCTGCCGCGAGCAAAAAGGCCTTTGATTTTCAAGAGCGACGGCACCTTTGATAAGAGCGCCTGGGACAAAGTCATGCAGGAAAACGGCCCGGCAGCGCGGCAGGGCGATGAGGTCCAGATCACGCGAGTTGAGATTGCAGGTAACAAGATTGTGCTGGAGATCAATGGCGGAACCAAGTCCGGCCATTGGTATGACCATGTGCAAGTGGGCATGGGCGGCGGGATGTCACCGGTCAATACAAACCAAAATGGCACGCAATCTGTCAATGGTTCCCATATTGCCCTGGTCTTTCCGGGAAGCGTGCCTTCGCTGAAAGCAGCTGATATCCGGCAAATGCTTCACCCGATCTTCGATTTTGAAAAGCACTCCGCAGCCGAGCAGTATATGGATAAGCTGCCGGAACCAGTCAAAAAGGCGATCAAAGAGCAGAAAGCGATTGCAGGCATGGACAAGGACCAGGTTCTGCTGGCGCTGGGAAAACCTCGGAATAAGAGTCGGGAAACCAGCGCAGAGGGTGATGAACTGGAAGACTGGATCTACGGCGACCCGCCGGGCAAGATGGTCTTCGTGCGATTCAGTGAAGGCAAAGTAGTAAAGGTCAATGAATCGTACGCCAACGTGGGGGGTACGACAGCGCCGCCTTTAGCGCCTCCGAGATAAAGTGTCTACACCGGCTAAAAGCGATGTTCATCCAGCCGCAGTGAAAGGCACTTGGCAGCGCCGCCGGATTTCATAAACTCTGTGAGCGGTGTTTCGATGACGGTAAATCCGCGTTCGCTCAGCCATCTAGTCATCTCACGGGAAGACTGATTGAGTACCACTTGCTTCCCGATATTTACCGCGTTACAGGCAAATTGACCGGCGTCCTCTCGGCTGACGGCTAGTCTCTGGCCCGCAGGAACACGAGTCTCTATAGCGGTTCTGCTTTCTTTTGTAAATGCTCCTGGATAGTACAAGAGATAGCCATCCTCCAGAGGGCAGAAGCAGGTATCCAGGTGATAAAAACAAGGATCGCAGAGCTCCAGCGGTTGCACCTCGGTGCCAATGAACTTTTCGAGATAAGGCTTGGCAGCTGCATCCGAACGGAGGCCATAACCGAACCAGAGCAGCGGTTCCTTACGGTCGAAAAGCGCGTCTCCCGCACCTTCAAAAAGCACATCGCGAGGCAGGGTATGCACCTTAAACCCGTCGGCTGTCAACCACTCTGCAAAGTGCTGCGTCTCGGGCTGGCGCTGCGGATAGCGAAAACTGCTGACCAGCGCAGTCTGACGATAAATAATGGCAGCGTTCGCCGTAAATACCAGATCGGGTAAACCTTGAATGCCCGGCAGCAAGGACACATCGGCATATTGTTTCAAAATGGTTTGCAGGGTTGACCACTGGCTGGTAACTAACTGATAGTTAGTCCCGTGGATTTGGCCATTCATCCACGGATTAATCACGTACTCCACGCCGAAGTACTGGGGCGAACACATTAAGAAGCGCGGTTGGCTCATAAAGTTTATATCGAGAAATTACCGTCGACTTAGAATTAGCGGCACCAACGCGGTGTTCAAGAGGCAACCTGGTGAAAATCCCGGCTGCCTTTGAAGCATCATAGCAAGTTGATTCCAGCGCTCCGTAGAATAGAAGTATCAATATGCCAATCAAGGTAGGTATTAACGGCTTCGGCCGTATCGGTAGAAATGTCGTCCGGGCTGGCCTCAATAATCCTGAGATCGAGTTTGTGGCCGCTAACGACTTGACGGACACGGCGACGCTGGCTCACCTGCTGAAGTATGACTCAATTCTGGGACAGCTCAAGGAAGAGATCCGGGCAGAGGGCGACACCCTGCACGTCGGTGGGAAAGCGATCAAGATCTTTGCGATAAAAGATCCGGCGGAGATCGATTGGCCGAGCTTGGGCGTACAGGTCGTGGTAGAATCAACGGGTCGCTTCACGGATGCCGCTGATGCCAAGAAGCATTTGCGCGGGTCTGTCAGAAAGGTGATTATTTCGGCTCCCGCCAAAAATGAAGATGTCACGGTTGTGATGGGAGTGAACGATGATACGTACGATCCGCAAAAACACAATATCATCTCCAATGCTTCCTGTACGACGAATTGTCTCGCGCCTGTAGCCAAAGTTTTGAATGACACGTTCGGCATCGAAAAAGGTTCGATGACAACGATCCACAGCTATACGAACGACCAGAGTGTGCTGGACTTTCCGCACAAGGATCTACGCCGGGCGCGCGCGGCGTCGCTGAACATGATCCCGACATCGACGGGCGCGGCAAAAGCGATTGGTCTGGTGCTGCCCGAGTTGAAGGGCAAGCTGGACGGCTACTCCATGCGTGTTCCGACACCGGACGTGTCGGTGGTGGATTTTGTGGCGGTTACCAAGAAACCGACAACGAACAATGAGGTGAATGCAGCGTTAAAAGAAGCGGCGGAAGGACCGCTGAAAGGCATTTTGGCTTATACGGAAGAACCGGTGGTTTCAAGCGACATGCTGCACAATCCGAACAGTTCCATTGTGGATGCAGAGCTGACAAAGGTTCTGGACAGCAATCTTGTCAAAGTGATCGCGTGGTACGACAATGAGTGGGGCTACTCCAGTCGCATCATAGACTTGATTGCTTTTCTGGGTAAAAAAGGGCTGTAGCGGCAGCCTTTTTCCCTTTGCTCCACTCGCAAAGCGCTCATCGGTGCAATATTTACGCAGCGACCTCGATAACCGCGACGGATGTTGTCGGCTCGGGGATAGGTAGCCCGTCTTCCCGCATGCCTTCGAGATGAAATTCGATGGCCTCGTGCATCATGCGTTCAATTTCTTCAAGGGTATCGCCCACGGTCACGCAGCCTGGGAGATCAGGGACATAGGCGCTGTAGTTGCTGCCCGGCGCGTGCTCGATGACAACAGCGTATTGCCGTGACATATGCTTTATTGCTCTCCTTTTTCCATCTGAGCTTGTTTGAAAATGCTCGCAAGCGTCTTTGGGTGTAGGTCCTTGCCGGGCTTGCCTGGAACGGTCACGCGGCCTGCCTTCGTCGGATGTGTAAATTGCCGGTGGCTTCCTTTCTGCGAACGTAGAATCCAGCCATCTTCTTCTATTATCCGAATCGCGTCGCGAACTTTCACTTTGTTATCGTACAGAATGCTACGTTTCGTCGGCTATCGATCCGCTGCTTCGTTCAATGCCTTTCCACTAACCTGTACTGCAGAAATATTCCCAGCTTGCACCCAAATAGTAACATCGTAGAATTTCCTCTTATTGGAAATCAGAGCCGGAGAGTTTGGTTCACAAGATAGGCACCACCGGTAAAACTAACCGATCTTTCGAGGCTCGGAGGTTCCTTGCAACCCGAGCAACTTAGAACAAAAAATTGCGGGCAGCCTTCCAAGGCTTTTCCAGTCGGTCCCAAAGACCGCCGTGCAGGTAATTTTGGACAAATTCGCGCCGCAAAAACTCGTGTGGAAAACCGAGGTCAATTTTTGACACTTCGTCCAGTTGCGCCAAGTGTTCCGCGCTGAGAGTTACTTCCAGAGACCGCAGATTGTCTTCGAATTGGCTGAATTTACGCGCGCCAATGATCGGAATGGCTCCCTGTTGCCGCACCCAGGCCAGAGCCACTTGCGCGGAACTATGACCGATTCCGTCCGCTACTGCCTTTACTTTGGCGGCAATGGCTAAAGCGCGCTCGTCCACTTGCGTAAACGTGGCCTGATCGAGGCGTTTCGGTTCCTCCGTTTTCGCGTCTTTATTGTATTTGCCTGTCAAGATGCCGCTAGCGAGTGGGCTCCAGGCGGTTACACCGAGTCCCAGGTAGGCGGCCATGGGTAACAAGTCGCGCTCGGGTGTGCGCTCGATTAAGCTGTACTCAACCTGCAAGCCGACAAATCGCGTCCAGCCCTGTAATTCGGCAATGGCGTTGGAATAAGAAACCACCCAGGCCGGCTCATCCGAGGTGCCGAGATAAAGCACTTTTCCTTGACGCACGAGATCGTCCAGCCCGCGCATGACTTCCTCAGCCGGCGTGAGCCGGTCCCAGGCATGGACCCAGTACAGGTCGATATAATCCGTGCCGAGTCGCTTCAAGCTGCCCTCGACGGCTTCCACCATGTGCTTACGGTGATTGCCGCCGCCGTTCGGGTCGCCCGGATGCTGATTAAAGCTGTACTTGGTTGCAATAACCCAACGGGAGCGTTCACTTTTCACAAATTCGCCCACCATCTTTTCGCTGGTGCCATTCGTGTAACCATCCGCCGTATCGAGGAAGTTGCCTCCCGCTTCGGCATAAGCATCAATGATGCGCTTGCTTTCTTCTTGCGAGGCTCCCCAGCCCCAGTCCTCGCCGAAGGTCATGGTGCCGAGTGATAGCTCGCTTACACGAAGCCCGCTTTTTCCTAACAATTTATAGTCCATTCTGCTCTCTGCCTTTCCAGATGATGCGGCGAGAGAGGAATGCTTCAACTTTTTAGGTTTCGGACGACCGCATCAGTGAACTCTTCGGTGGTGGCGGCTCCTCCCACATCTCCGGTTACATGTTTTCCTTCGCGGTAAACCGATTCGATAGCGGCCTGAAGGCGATAGGAAGCATCAGCTTCGCCGAAATGAGCGAGCATCATGACGGCGGATAGCATCATGGCGGTGGGATTGGCTTTATTTTGACCGGCAATATCAGGAGCGCTGCCGTGAACGGCTTCGAATACGGCATGATTCTCGCCCATGTTGGCTCCGGGAACGATGCCGAGCCCGCCGACCAGTCCGGCTGCCAGGTCGGAGATGATGTCGCCGTACAGGTTTGGCAGCAGCAGAACATCGAAAGTTTCCGGACGTACGACCAGTTGCATGGAAGCATTATCAACAATCAGTTCTTTGTATTTGATATGAGTGAATTGCTCCGAAACCTCGCGGCAGCAGCGGAGAAATAAGCCGTCCGCCAGCTTCATAATGTTTGCTTTGTGAATGGCCGCTACCTGCTTGCGGCCATTTTTTGCCGCGTACTGGAAGGCGTAGCGGGCAATGCGTTCAGAAGCGGCGCGGGTGATCACTTTCAAGCCGGTAACCACATCTTTAACAACTTCTTGCTCCAGGCCGGAATAAAGATCTTCCGTGTTTTCGCGGAAGATTACCATGTCAATCGTAAGATCCGCGAACCGGGTTTTGATACCGGGTAAGGATTTCACTGGACGGACGTTAGCGAAAAGGTCGAGAGTCTTCCGCAACTGAACGTTCACGCTTTGGAACCCGCCTGCTACCGGCGTGGTCACTGGTCCTTTTAAACCCACGCGGGTTTCATTCAATGAATCGAGCAAGTACTTGGGTAGAGTTTTTCCGGCTTCCAGGATAATGGCTTCATTCAACTCGGCGCGACGCCAGCAGATGTCAATGCCGGTGGCGTCCACGGCGCGAACCGCTGCTTGGGCAACTTCAGGGCCGATGCCGTCTCCTGGAATAAGAGTGCAGTAATGAGGCACATTTTGATTTTAGGCGGGTGTGGCATCGCCCTCTTCGACTTGGATCGGCGCATCGGGCTTTACTTGCCTTTCAACTCGCGCCCAGCCTTCGCTTTCGAGGCGGAAGGCGGTTGAGCATTTACAGTAAAACTCGCCGGATTCCACCCGCCACGTGAAACGATCAATGATTGCTGCTTTGCTACCTCCTTTGGCGCTCGTCACGCGCAGGGAGTTAAAGGAGTTGGTTTCCCCTTTGTTCCGGTTCGATACCGCCGTTCCTGCTTGCACGAACGCGATGGCATGCCCCTGTGTTTTGTAGCGCATGGCTGTGCTGCCTGTCGAGCTAAGGTGAATGTGTCCCGCCATCAAAATATCAACCAGCGGAGCCAGGCGGGTAATGGCGCGGCGGGCATGTCCTACGATGAGCCGATGGCCTTGCGCTTCGGGCAGATCGAAGGGATGATGCGTGACCAGAATCCGTACTTTCCCGTCGGAGATGGCGGCGAAGTCCTTTGCCAACTGCTCCAATTGCAGCGAACTGAGGCTGCCGCCGCGAATGGGCCATACGCGCGAAGTGTTGGCACCGAGAATCGCGATCTCATCGTCCTGATACTCCGGTTGCAGATCGTCCGTGATGTATTTTTTGTACGTGGCGAGTCCGACTGTTGCTCGCTGGGGGAAGTTGTAAAAGGCGAGGTCATGATTTCCGGGAACTACCATCTGCGGCTTCGGCAGGGTGCGCAGGAAGTCGCGGGCCTGCTCGAATTCCGTAGCACTGGCGTGCTCGACTAAATCGCCGGAAATAACGAGGAAGTGCGGCTCGATGCTTTCAATTGCTTTCCTCAGCGGTTGCAGCAATGACGGATCGTTATTGCCGAAATGGAGATCAGAGATATGGACGATGCGTCGCATTAACTTTCTGCCTGTCCTTTTGCATCAGTCAAGTAACTTGAGGGCGCAATGACGCGTAAGGCTTTCGGCAGCGAGCGGTATTCGAGCGGCGATTGCATGTGGACGATTTCTCCGTCTACTCCTACGCCGATGCGTTTGCGTTTCGTTTCAATTCGCAACTCGCGCACCCGGAACTCTTCGAATGCATCTTTTTTCGAGAAGCGCCCAAAGATAAAGCTGAAAAAGAAGCGAAGCAGGGACCAGCGGCTGGATTTGCGCATGACATAAACCCAGAGGCGCCCTTCGCTAAGGGAGGTACGCCGCCCGATGCGCCACTCCTCCAACTCGTGTTCATTGTTGGCAACTAAAACAAAGGGCGTCCGCATCACGCGCGTTTCGCCATTGATTACTAGCCGAACTGCCATGTGCGGCACGCGCCAGAAGACGCGCAGAATACCGCCAAGCACGGCCAGAAATCGGCCCACACCCGTTTTGCCCAAGCCGCGCGCCTCATAAGATTCGCGGGCAGCGCGATACACCGGATAGATTCCTAACACGGAATTGTTGATAAAGATGCGGTCGTTAACACATCCGACATCGACCGTTATTTCACGTCCTTCCGCCAGTTGCCGGGCAGCCTTTTCCGGATCGATCTCAATTGAGAGATCGCGCGCGAAGTGATTCAGCGTGCCCGCCGGAATAACTCCGAGCGCTGCCGGTTTGTGTACCAGCGCTGAGGCCACAGCATTAATCGTTCCGTCACCACCGGCGGCTACCAGCACTTGCGAACCGGAATCGAGGCATTTTTCACACTGCTGGGCTATGTCGTGTCCCTTGTCGAGCTTTTGGAACTTTAGATCGGGGTCCACTTCGGTAAGCACCTGACGGACTGCTTCCGCCTCCTGCTCGCCTTCATCCCAGCCCGCTCGCGCATTCCAAAGCACCGTTACGGGGCGCTTGATCTGTTTCATATCCTATAGAGGCCTACCCTCCTCGAAGTTTTACGAAGTTAACGCAATTGTTAAGAAAAAATTCCTTGCCAGATTCAAACAACTGTTTTAAACTGCTGTTTGATACCGAATCAGTTGCAAGGAGAGGAGCCGGATCACACCCGCATGCGTTTGCTGCAGGCTGCCGGGAAGGTTTTTGCCGAGGGGGGCTACGAAGGCGCTAAAGTTCGTGATATTTGTGCGCTGGCTGACGTGAATGTGGCGGCAGTGAACTATCACTTTGGCGACAAGCTCGGTTTGTACACAGCGGTTTTGAAAAA
>JAFAZU010000721.1 GCA_019239585.1 Acidobacteriaceae bacterium | reverse complement strand
GCGTTACACCTACATTGATGACGTTCTGGTAGGAGAAGAAATTGTCAGCTTGGATTTGAAAGATACACGGCAGACGCCGGAACAGGAGCTGGGACGGGCAGAGGTGGCGGACGTGTTATATGAGGAAATCCGCCGTACACCACCCTTACTGCGGAATGTATTCCTGCTAAGGGATGTCGAGCAGAGACCCATGCCTGAAGTCGCTGAAGTGCTAGGGATTTCTGTGGCAGCCGCAAAAAGCCGCCTGTTACGCGCCAGAGCCGAACTACGGAGCCGGATGCGCCGACACTACGGAGAAATCGGTCCAGCAACTCTTATTATTTAATAAAAAATAATAAACCAGGCGAAATGTTAACATTTCGCCTGGTTTGACTTCCTTGAACAGAATTATTGTTTGTGATCCGGTGTAACTTTTTTATCGTTCGGTACCACGGCATTCTTTACACCTTTGGCAACGCTCTTAGCCGCATGCCCCGTGCTTTCGCCGATTTTAGCAGCACCGTGGCCAACGCCCTTACCGAAATCCACAGCGCCTTCACCGACCTCACCGTGCTTTACATCAGTGGCCATGTCCTTACTGCCTTGGCCGATGTCCTTACCACCCTTTGCGTAGCCATTCTTGACCTGTTCGCCGCCCATTTTCATCTGGGTTGTAGACTTAGCCTGCTTTACCCCCAACGCATCGAGCGTCTTAGGACCTAGCCGGCCATCAGCAGTCAAATTGTTTTTCGCTTGAAACTGCTTGATTGCCGCTCGCGTAGCGCGCCCATTAACACCGTCCACAGAACCTGGATCGAAACCCTTGTCCTTCAGCGCCTGCTGCACCTCTCGAATCGTACTGTGACTCTGTGCCATAGCAGGAATGACCGCTAAAGAGACAGCCAAAATAGATGAAGTTAAAATTTTCCGCATTTTTCCTCCTAACTCTGCCGGGCAGAGCGGTTCAGTTAGTGAGCGCTGAGCCGACCCTTTCGTCCCAACTCCAACACTACTATAATCTTACATTTTATTGGACTCAGGCGACCATGCAAGGTCATGTTAACCGGGAGGGAAGCGCCATTAATTCCCATTAAGGTTTTAACGAGGGTTCACCGCCCGGTAAGGGAGGAGTGGATTTGTGGAGCTTTCAGGACCTCTATCAAGTTATTGTAATGATCAGTCCAGGGCCGGGTATTGCGACGGGAAGTAATCGGGAGGGCGTGGAGCCGAATACTAGGGTTGCTTAGCACCGCAGGGTTGTTCGTTACAAGTACCCAGTCGGCAGGGAGAACATCGTTGTCCAGGTCATTGTGATTTCTGACTAAAACCGCTTGGGAGCCAATGGACTCCGCCAGTTGCTTCACCACCGGAGGAAGGTCCAGAAAAAGATTCGAAACATGAAAGGCGAGAACGCCATGGGGAGTCAGATGCTGGCGGTACAGCGCAACAGCTTCCTGCGTCAGCAGATGAACCGGTACGGCATCGCCGGAAAACGCGTCCAGGGCGAGAACGTCAAAGGGCGGTGCAGTTTCGCGGGCCAGCGATAACCGAGCATCACCCTCAACGACTTGCGTGACGGCTCTCGACTCGCGCAGGTAGTAGAACAGCCCGTACGCAATATCGATCACTTGCCCGTTGATCTCATAAAAGCGGAATGTATCCCCGTTCTTGCCATAGGTGGCGATCGTTCCCGTGCCCAGGCCAACTATGCCTACCCGTTTAGGGCCGCTGAAGCACTCTCGGAGTAGAATGCCGATGCCGGACTCGGGGCCATAATATGTTGTGGCTCGGAAGCGCCGTGGCGGCAGAAAGAACTGCGAACCGTGTTCGATAATGCCGTGAAAAAGGGTGCGTTTTTGCTCGATGCCTGCACGGGGCGATTGCACAACACGTAGGGAGCCGTAAAAGCTGCGCCGCAGGTCCAAAGCATTTTCGTGATACGCGTACACATTCGCGCCCACAATGGCAATCATGCTGGCGGTTACCCCGATCCAGAGCGCCCGGACTGGCCATGCGCCTTCGCTCCAGGTCAGAAGCGTGACCAGGACAGCAGTGAAAACCAGGGCGGCCGGCAGTTCGTAAATTCCGCTAAACGCGCCTGGAGCAATCAAACCGACAAAAACAGCTCCCGCCGCGCCTCCGGCAGCGATGATGAGGTAAAAAGAGGTGAGGTCTTCCGAAGGTGGACGCAAACGGTTCAACTCGCTATGACAGAACAGGCAACAAATAAAAAGACCTGTCAGGAAGACAGGTATGCTGATCTGGACAGCCAAAACCGCGTTGATATCGTAAACCGAATATCCCAGAATGCCCAAGGCAAAGGCCAGGGCGCGCAGCCAAAGCGACCGGTTAAAGTTGGCGCGAGCACCGAAGGCCAAAATAAAAGTAATCAGATAGATAGCGAGCGGCAGCACCCAAAGGAGCGGCACTGCCGCCACATTTTCGGCCAAATGATTGGTTACTGAAAGCAGCAGAACCGAACTACACGCCGAGAGCGCAAACCACGCTAGTTTGCGGGTTGGGAGTACCCAAATGCGTTCGGCTGCAGGTTCGGGCGTGGCGTTCCGGGAAAAGTTTATACTTCGCCACCGGACGAAACCGCATAGAATGACAAATAGGAGATATCCGCTGGACCAAATAGTCGTCTGCAAGGAAGTGTCCAGAAGAGGCTCTATGATGGACGGGTAAGCGACCAGCGCGCAGAGCGAAGCCAGGTTTGAAATCGCAAACAATCGATATGGCGCATCATACCCGGACCGGGCCAGCCAGTGCTGCAGTAGAGGACTTGTGGCCGATAAGGTTATAAAGGGGACCGCTATCGTGGCCGCCAACATGGCTAGGATGAGCCAAGCTGGCGGCTCCCCGGTGACTTCCGTCCAATTGCCCGAAGGCCCAATCGGAAGAAAAATCAGCGAAACGCACATCAGGCCAATGTGAATGCAGGTCTGTGCGGCGGGCGCGCCGTATCGAGTCAGCAAAGTCGCGTACAGATAACCCAGCAGTAATGCAGTTTGATAAAAAACTAGGCAGACGGACCAAACGGCCGCCGACCCGCCGAACCAGGGAAGAATGCGCTTGGCGATGAGCGGTTCGAGCGAGAACAAGAGAAACGCGGACAGAAATATGGTCGCGCCGAACAAGGCCAGAGTAGAAGCTGGGAGCTGTCGCAGAGAGAGGGAAGGAGCGGTGCTTGGCAACTCTTCAGACTACCGAATTGGGGAGAGTTGGTATACTGTCGCACGTTTGCCCGAACTTTCGTCTTTAGATCAGGGCTGTTTATGATTGTGACCGCGCAGCAGCATTTCACCCGTCAGCAGCAGACTCAGTTTCCGGAAGCGCAGGGCGTGTTCTCCTGGCTTCTTTCCGCGATTACGCTTGCCACGAAGATGATTCAGGCCAAGGTTCGCCAGGCAGGCTTGCTGGATGTGCTCGGCAGTGCGGGCGACACCAATGTGCAAGGGGAAGCTCAGCAAAAGCTGGATGTTTACGCGAACCAGGCGTTGTTGCACTGCTTGGGATTGCGTGATTCGGTAGCCATGCTGGTATCGGAAGAAAACGAAGAACCCGTCGTTTTTGATCGCGCCCCGGAAACAGGGAAGTATGTGGTCGTCTTCGACCCGCTCGACGGCTCCTCTAATATCGACGTCAACGTAAGCGTTGGAACCATATTTTCCATCTACCGCCGCCCGGACAGCCAGCACGATCTGCAGCGTGTCTGCCTGCAAGCCGGATCGAAACAGGTAGCGGCAGGATACGTCGTGTACGGATCATCCACCATCATGGTCTATACGACCGGCAGCGGGGTCTACGGCTTCACCCTGGACCCCGCGATCGGAGCTTATGTGCTTAGCCATGACAACCTGCGCATGCCGAAGCAGGGCATGTATTATTCCGTTAATGAAGGGCAAGCGCATACTTTCCCAGACGAGTACCGCCGTTATTTAGACCGGCTGCGCTCTGGAGTATTAGGACACAGCTACAGTACTCGCTACGTCGGATCGCTTGTCGCGGATTTTCACCGCACCATGCTGAAAGGCGGCGTTTTTCTGTACCCGCCCACAAGGCAATATCAAAAGGGTAAATTGCGCCTGATGTACGAGGCAAACCCGTTGGCCTTTATTGCAGAGCAGGCCGGTGGAATGGCTACTGACGGCTACCGCCGTATTCTGGACATCGAACCGGAAAATATTCACCAACGAACGCCGTTGATTCTGGGCAGTCAGATGGAAGTGGAAGCTTTCGGGAAGTAAGGGCGCTTATTC
>JAFAZU010000700.1 GCA_019239585.1 Acidobacteriaceae bacterium | reverse complement strand
TCTTCCGTGGGACAACCTTTCAGTGAAGTCAATATTGCTGCAGACCGCGAGAATTTGCTGAACTTCTACTACGATCTTGGCTATCCCAATGCCGCTTTCGACTACTCCGCAAATCTTGCGGACGCGCCAAACCGCATTAATTTGCGTTATGTCTTGCGTCCAGGTAATCGACGGTACGTGCGAAATGTCCTTCTGAGCGGCTTGGAAACGACACGGATGAAGCTGGTGACGAACCGCATTGAATTGAAAGAGGGAGAGCCTTTATCGCTTCTGCAACAGACGGACAGCCAGCGCCGTCTTTATGATTTAGGCATCTTCGCGCGTGTCAACACAGCCGTACAGAATCCGCAGGGCGACGAAGAGTTTAAGAATGTTCTATACGATATGGAGGAGGCCCGACATTACTCGCTAAACGTCGGCGTGGGAGCGCAGATTGCCCGGATCGGCGGCGGCGTCACTAGTTTGAACAATCCGGCGGGAACCACCGGTTTTGCGCCGCGCTTTGCGTTTGGCATTACACGGCTGAACTTTTTAGGCCTTGGGCAAACCGTTGGGCTGCAAAGCGCTTTATCAACGATCGAGCAGCGCGTCGCCGTTACTTACTTTGTGCCTCATTTTGCTTCTCGTGAGAACCTTAATTTTTCGATTAATACGCTGCTGGATAACGCAAGCGATATTCGGACCTTTACCGCCCATCGCCGGGAAGCTTCGATCCAGCTGGGTCAAAGGCTTTCACGAGCTTACACGGTGCAAGCGCGGCTGGTTTTTCGTAACGTGACCTTGTCGAATCTAAAAATCAATCAGTTGTTGGTGCCCCTGCTTTCGCAACCGGAAACAGTCGGCAGCACCGAGTTTTCCGTTATTCAAGACAAACGGGATGATCCAACTGACGCGCACGGTGGCGTCTACACTACGCTGAACCTCAGCTATGCTCCCGGCGCGCTGGGCGCGCAAACTCACTTTGCTCGCGGGCAGTTCAGAAACTCTACTTACCATGCTTTTGGCCGCGATCTGGTGTTTGCGCGCAGTACGCAATTCGGCTTAATCAGCCGGTTCAGCGGTCGTCCCAGTATTCCTTTGGCAGAACGCCTTTACTCGGGTGGCTCCACTTCGATTCGCGCCTTTCCGGATTTTCAAGCCGGTCCGCGCGACTTGACAACGGGATTTCCCTTAGGCGGAAACGCGCTGTTCACAAACAGTTTTGAAATGCGTTTTCCCTTGTATGGGGATAATCTGGCGGGAGTTCTCTTCCACGACGCCGGAAACGTGTACAGCAGCCTAGGCAACTTCAGCCTCCGCTTCCGCCAGCGTGACCTCCGAGACTTTAATTATACGGTCCAGTCCGCCGGTTTCGGTTTGCGCTACCGTACGCCGATTGGTCCGCTCCGTTTGGATTTCTCGTTCAGTCCCGATGCTCCCCGGTTCTTCGGATTAAAGGGGACAGAGCAGGATTATATCAATGGAACAGCCGTGGCTACTGTGCAAAAAATCAACGCATTTCAGTTTCACTTCTCGCTTGGGCAGGCGTTCTGATGCACCGCTTTCTTTCCCTGTTCCTGATTGGCTTCGTTTTCAAGGCTGAGATTATTGACCGGATCGCGATCATTGTCGACCAGCAGGTCATTACTGAGTCCCAAATTAATGAGGAGGTCCGGGTCACCGCGTTGCTCAATCAACAGCCTGTTCAGATGAAGGAAGAAGATCGCCGCTCAGCCGCAGACCGCCTTGTTCAGCAGTTGCTGGTTAAGCGTGAGATGGATCTAGAAAACTATCCCATACCTACAGCGGAAGAGGTCCAAAAGTATTACGATCAGCTTTCTCAAAACTTCGGGGGTTTGGATCGCTTTCGCCGCGCTATTGAAAATGATCAGTTAACCGTTAAAACGCTGAAGCAGCATCTCGCGTTACAGCTTACTACGTTGCGCTTCATCGAGTACCGCTTCCGGCCGGATTTCAACGTTTCGGAAGAAGACATTGCCGCCTATCGCAGGCTTCATCCGTCCTCAGCAGCCGGGGAATTATCCCATGATGCCGTTCGCGAGGCGTTAATTGAGGAGCGTACCGATCAGATTCTCGCCGCTTGGCTGGAGGAAAGCCGCAAGCAGGTCAATATGACCTTTCTGGATAGGGCACTCCAATGAGGCGTTTCTCTCGAAAAAGACAGATCATATTTTGTGCCGCAGCTGTTTTGTGCTTTGGCACTGCTGTTCTTTTGTACCTGCTGCAGTCCAATTGGCTCAAAGAAAACGTCCGGCATCGAATGGTAGCGGCCTTTCAAAACGCAACAGGCGGACAGGTGGAGCTGAAATCGTTTCTGTTTGACTGGCGGTTGCTCACTGCTGAAATGAATGGGTTCGTCATCCATGGAACAGAGCCTCATGAAAGTGCGCCGCTGTTTCAGGCAGACTCCGTGCGAGTGCGGCTACAAATCACATCTTTTCTGAAGCACGACGTTCGGATTGCTGCGCTGCAGGTCGAAGCGCCAAAGGTTTACATACTACTTCGGCCGGATGGAACGACCAATATACCTGGCCCCCGGCGAATCAGTCCTTATCAATTGACGGAACAGTTGCTGCAATTGAAATTGCAACAAATGAGCCTGAACCACGGCTTGTTCCAGGTTAATGACAAACGCGTCCCGCTCGACTTAACAGCCCATGACATTGCGCTTGCC